>JAGGZT010000067.1 GCA_021161905.1 Acidobacteriota bacterium
CTTCGGTGGTGGCGGGTATTTCATCGGCGCCGGTCATTGCGGTTCCTACCTCGGTGGGCTATGGGGCGAGTTTCGGTGGGCTTACCGCCCTTTTTGCGATGCTTACCAGTTGTTCTTCTGGCCTCGCTGTGGTCAATATAGATAACGGGTTCGGTGCTGCTTATTTTGCCAGTTTGATAAATCGTCTTTAGCCCCTTTTTGAGAGATTTTTTCTTAAACAACCACTTGACAAATCCTAAATCAAATTCTATATTTTAAACAAGCCTTTGGGAAAAGGCGAGATTTTGTTGTGTAAAAATTAAAGAGAGGGGGAAAAGGTAGATGCCCTACATCAAGGTAGGGGAAAACGAGTCGATAGACGAGGCGATAAAGAGGTTTAAGCGCGTCTGTCAGAAAGCGGGGATAATCTCCGAACTTAAAAGAAGACAACATTACGAAAAACCAAGCGTTAAGCGTAAGAGAAAGGCTTTAGCCGCAAGGAAGAAACTCCTGAAGCGTCTTGCTCAGGAGAGAAAATACGGGCTAATCTAATTCCCAATTTAGAAGGCAACGGTCAAAACTTGAGGGAAATAAGGAATTGTGCCCGAGAGGGTGCAATTTCTTATTTTGATTCCTGATGGAGGAAGAGGTAACCAGGATATTAGACCTGGATAAGATCAAGAAAATTCTTACCCTATTCTCCACCTCGCCCTTAGGTAAGAGGAGAATTTCTCGTCTTTCCCCTAGTAGGGAGCTTCCAACAGTAGAGCGAGCGCTTGCTCTATCCGCCGAGATGATGAGGTTCCTTGCTGGTGGAGGAGAGATCAACCTCGCCCTTGCCAAGGAGCTGGATAGCATCCTTTCGTTGGCGGAACCTGAGGGGAGTGTTCTCGAGGTCGCCGCTTTCCAGGCGGTAGCGGATGATGTTGATTTGGGAAGGGGGATAAGACGAACCTTTCTAAAGCTGAAGGATGATTTTCCTCTTCTGTCCTCTCTTGCTGAGAGGGTCCCTGATCTCTCTCTTGTTCACTCCGAGATAAGAGCGAGGATCAATCCAGAGGGAGAGGTGGTGGATACAGCGAGTCCGGAGCTCGCCCGAATAAGAAAGAGAACGAAGCTCCTCCAGACAAGGGTGAAGAAGGTTCTCACCACATTGATATCGAAGCCAGAGGTGGGAAAACTGCTTCAGGAGTCGATAATTACCGTAAGGAATGGGCGGTTTGTGATCCCGGTTCGGGCGGAGCACAAAGGGGCAGTGCCCGGGGTGGTACAGGATCGTTCTGCCTCGGGAGCTACCTTGTTCATAGAGCCCCTTGCCACTGTGGAGCTCAATAACGAACTGGTTGAGCTCGAGCAGAGGGAAAGGGAGGAGGTAAGGCGGATCTTAGCCGAGCTAACCTCGTTGATCAGGGGGTATATTCCTGAATTGAGAGAGCTTTCCCGGCTTTTGGCTGAGTTCGACTTCATCCTGGCGAAGGCGAGGTTCGCCCTTACCCTCGATGCCGCTGTTCCCAAGATCGTTCCCTCAGGAGAGCTTATCCTGAAGGAAGCGAGGCATCCTCTACTCGACAAGAGGCTTTTCCCCTTCATTATCAAGGCTGGGGTGGCGGATAAGGTAGTGAAAAGCGATGAGGATGTGGTACCGATTTCCCTCACTCTCACCCCGAGCAAGAATACAATGGTCATCACCGGGCCGAACACCGGCGGGAAGACGGTGGTGCTCAAGACGGTGGGACTTCTGGCATTGATGGCTCAGTCGGGAATACCTATCCCTGCCTCAGGGGATTCCCAGCTTCCTCTTTTCCGCTCCATCTTCGCTGATATCGGGGACGAGCAAAGTATCATCCAGAGCTTAAGCACCTTCTCCTCTCACATTAAAAATATCAAGAGGATGATGGCGAAGCTGAGACAACCAGCGCTCGTTTTGATCGATGAGATAGGCGCTGGTACCGATCCCTCCGAAGGGGCTGCGCTCGGGATCGCTATTCTCGAGTACTTTCATCAACGAGGGGGGTATACCCTGGTCACTACTCATCATAATGCGCTTAAGATCTACGCCTATGGTAAGGAGGGGATGGAGAACGCTTCAGTCGAGTTCGATCGGGAGACACTTCGCCCCACCTATCGCCTGATCCAGGGGGTACCGGGAAGCAGTAATGCCTTCATCATCGCCGAGCGGGAAGGACTTCCCAAGGAGGTCCTTATCCGGGCAGCTGAGTTTATAGGCGAGAACGAGCAGAGGGTGGAGGAATTCATAAAGAAGATGGAGGGGGAGCTTGCGGTAATCGGAAGCGAGCGGGAGAAGGTTAAGAGGAAGGAAGAAGAGGTAGCCAAAGTGAGAGCGGAGTTGGAAGAGAGATTACAGCAACTTACCGAGGAGAAGCTAAAATGGAAGAGGGAGCGGAAGAGGGAGTGGGAGCAGTTGAAGGGCGAGATAATAAAGAGGGCAGAGGAGGTTTTGGCAGAGCTAAAGGAGAAGGCACTGGCAAAGGAGATGCTTCTGGTGATGAAGTCTCGTCTTGCCGAACTTGAGCAAAAGGTGGATGAAGTCTTAAAGGTGAAGGAGGTTGCTGAGCTCTCTTCCGGAAAGGGAGGACCAAAATCGCTTAAGAAGGGCGACAGGGTTATAGTTAAGTCTCTCGGGCGCGAGGGGGAGGTTCTTGAAGACTGGGATGAGGAGAAAGGGAGGGATATCTCCCTTCAGGTTTTGGGAAAGAGGATGCTCCTTCCTCCCTCTCAGGTAGAGCTTCTTTCCTCCCCCAAGAAAAAGCCCCGGGTGAGTGTTCAGCTTGCGACAAAGAACCTTCTTCCCGAGCTCAATCTTATTGGGCTCACCGTGGAGGAGGCGGTGGCGAAAACGGATAAATTCCTCGATTCTGCCTTTCTCGCTCACCTTAAAGAGGTGAGGATAATTCATGGCCTTGGTACAGGCAGGCTCAAAAGGGCGATCACCCAGTTTCTTCAGGATCAGCCCTATGTCCTCTCCTTCAGACCGGGAAGGCCAGAGGAAGGGGGGAATGGGGTTACTGTAGTGACCTTGGATCTTTAGCCGATGGGAAGAATAACACGCGAGTTAATGGATGAGATAAGAGCACGAGCAGACATCGTTGAGGTGGTATCGGAAACGGTCTCTCTCAAAAAACGGGGGAAAAATTATAAGGGGCTCTGCCCCTTTCACCCCGATAAGGTCCCTTCATTCGTGGTTAGTCCGGAGAAGGGGCTGTTTCACTGTTTCGGGTGTGGTGCTGGAGGCGATGTGGTCAAATTCCTGATGCTTCGGGATAAACTCTCCTTTGTGGAAGCGGTGGAGTATTTAGCTAAGCGATATGGCGTGCCCATTCCTGAGGGAAGAAGGGATGAGGGGAAGGAGAGCCTTAGAAAAGAGGTACTCAGGGTTAACGAGCTCGCCCTCGCCCATTTTCGGAAGAATCTAACCGAAGGTGGAGGTAGTTCCGCCCTCCACTATCTCGAAAAACGGGGTGTTTCTAAGGAGATGATCGAGCTTTTCAAGCTCGGCTATGCCAAGGACAGCTGGGATGATCTCGTCTCCACCCTTACCAAGAAGGGGGTTTCCCCCGAACTTCTTATTACGAGCGGACTTGCGGTGAGAAGGAGCGAGGGGGAAGGCTGTTATGATTTCTTCCGGAATCGGTTGATATTCCCTATCATTTCCCCTCGAGGAGGGGTGGTCGGTTTTGGGGGAAGAACCCTTTCCTCCGCCGAGCCGAAGTACTTGAACTCACCGGAGACCATCGTCTTTAAGAAAAGCGAGCTCCTTTTTGGACTTAACCTAACCCAAAAGGAGATAGCGAAGCGGGGTTATGCCCTTCTTGTCGAGGGGTATATGGACCTCATTGCCCTTTATCAGGCGGGTTTTAACTATGTGGTGGCACCGTTGGGGACGAGCTTCACCGAGGGGCATGCAAGGTTGTTGAAGCGGTACGGCGACAAGGTAATCATTGCCTTCGATGGTGATGATGCGGGAAGGAAGGCGGCAGCGCGGGCGGTCTCCGTATTTCTCCCCGCTGGTTTTCGGGTGAAGGTGGCGCTCCTTCCTGAGGGGCTTGATCCCGATTCCTTTGTTAAGGAGCGTTCTCCTCGTGAGTTTCGTGAGCTTCTCGTTTCTGCTCCTCAGGCGATCGATTTTCTCATCGAAAAGGAGAAAGCCGAGCGGGATATGACCGAACCGAAGGAGAAGGTTTCTGCGATAAATTCCGTTCTCTCTTATATATCCAGGGTGCCAAATGAGATAGAGCGACTCGCCTATGTATCGAAGATAGCCGAGGGTTTTGCCCTCGAGGAGGAGTTGGTTCTCTCCGAGCTAAAGCGGGCACTTGCTAAGGGGGCTTCGAAGCTATCTGAGGAGGTTACTTCGACCGAATTCTTACCAAGCAAAGGGGAATTCAAGCTTCTTCGGATACTGCTTGATAACCCGGATATATTCCCCCAGGTATCGGAGAAGCTTGTGCCAGCGCATTTTAAAGAACCTCTTTCCTTGGCGGTGTTTCAAGCGATGAAGGATTCTTACACCAAGGATGGTTCTTTCGATTATTTTTCTCTCGAGGAAAGACTCTCCTCTGAAGAGGAGAAGAAATTCCTTCAGAAACTGTCTTTGGCTGATTTTGATTCCACCGATCCTTCACAGGTGGAGAGCTGTCTTACGGCACTTGAGCGGACGCGTCTTTCCCGGGAGCTTGCCCGGATCCAGCGGGAGCTAACCGCTGCTCAGGAAAAGGGCGATTTTGAGTTGGCAAGTGAGCTTCAGAGGACTAAATTAAAAATAAGAAAGGAAATGGAGCATTTATTTTGAGGTTATTATTTTTGACCTATGAAAGGAGAGGGGAGCGTTGAGGATCGAGGATAAATATGAAGAGGTAAAGCGCCTTTTGTCTTTGGGAAAGCAGAAGGGTTATCTTCTTTATGATGAGATAAATGACCTTCTTCCTCCTGAAATCACCTCCCCTGAGGAGATAGAGGATATATTCGAGGTCTTCGAGGAGGAGGGTATAGAGCTGGTAGATTCGGAGGAGAAGTACCAGCGGATCAAGAGGAGGAAGGTTTCTACACCGATCCCGGTAGATGTGGGACCATCCCCTGCCGATGCCTATGAGCGGACGAGTGACCCAGTGCGGATGTATCTTAGGGAGATGGGTTCGGTACCCCTTCTCGATCGGGAGGGAGAGATCGAGATAGCCAAGAGGATCGAGCGTGGTGAGCTGAAGGTGGTGCGCGCTCTTTCGAAGTCGGCGTTGGTGGTACGAGAGGTCATTAAACTGGGCGAAGAACTTTCCCGTGGGGAAATAGATGTTCGGGATATAGTGAAGGTCTCCGACGAAGATATGGGAGAGGGGGGAGTCGAGGAGAGAAAAGAGCGGCTGCTTCTCTCTATTGAGGAGATAAAGAGACACGATGAGGAGAGAAGAAGGCTTCTTATCGAACTTCTCTCCTTGCCCGATGATTCCAAGGAGCGAAAGGATATCGAAAGACAAATCGCCCGTCATCAGGTGTGGATATCCCGGCTGATCCGAATGCTCCATTTCTCAGAAAAGGTGAAGAAGCATTTTATTGATCTCCTCGAGAAGAAAGTAAAGGCGATAAGGCGTTGGGAAGAAGAGCTTTCCACCGAGAAAAAACTTCTAACCGCTGCCCGAGATGAGTATGAGCGAGATCTATATCGCCAGGGTATCGCCGAGATCAAGAGTGAAATCGCTGCTATCGAACGGGATATTGAAGCCTCTGCCTCTGAACTCAAGCGAACATTAAAGATGATAACCGAAGGGCAGAGGGAAGCGGAACAGGCAAAGAGGGAGCTGGTAGAGGCGAACCTGCGGTTGGTCGTCTCCATCGCCAAAAAGTATACCAACCGGGGTCTTCAGTTCCTCGATCTCATCCAGGAGGGTAACATCGGGTTGATGAAGGCGGTGGAGAAGTTTGAATATCGTCGGGGGTATAAATTCTCCACCTACGCTACTTGGTGGATCAGGCAGGCGATCACCCGGGCGATAGCGGACCAGGCGCGGACGATAAGGATCCCCGTTCATATGATCGAGACGATAAACAAGCTCATTCGGACCTCCCGCGCCTTGGTTCAGGAGAAGGGGCGTGAGCCGACCTCAGAGGAGATAGCCAAGAGGATGGATATGCCGGTCTCCAAGGTGCGCAAGGTGCTCAAGATAGCTCAGGAGCCGATATCGCTTGAGACCCCAATAGGGGAGGAGGAGGATAGCCACTTAGGCGATTTCATCGAGGACCGGAAGGTTGTTTCTCCTGCTGAGGCGGTGATCAATATGAGCCTTAAGGAGCAGACGGAGAAGGTATTGAAGACCCTCACCCCGCGGGAGGAGATGGTTCTCAAGATGCGTTTTGGGATGGGCGACGGGACGGAGCATACCCTGGAGGAGGTGGGGCAGTGCTTTGCAGTAACCCGGGAGCGGATAAGGCAGATAGAGGCGAAGGCGTTGCGGAAGCTCAGACATCCTTCCCGGAGCCGTAAGCTTCGCTCCTTTATCGAAAACTGGAGGAAATGATCCTCCCTTTCTCCATTGACAGGAGGGGGAACCCCTCCTATAATAAAGATGTAAGGGGCCCATAGCTCAGCTGGCAGAGCCACCGGCTCATAACCGGGAGGTCCCTGGTTCGAATCCAGGTGGGCCCACCATTTCTTTTATAGAGGGGAGTTTATAGTTGTCACCACGAGAGGTAATGGCGGAAGGGCGAGGGGTGTTCGCTACGAACACCCTTTTTTAATGTCTTTACGGCAGGTGGGTTTGATGAACGAAAACCTATTGCTTTTAATCGAACTTCAGGAGAAGGATAACACCATAACCCTTCTCAAGCGGAGGATCAAGGAAATACCCAAGCTTATGGAGGCGCTTGATGTGGAGAAAAAGAGCTACGAAGAGGAACTTTCGGGCAAGAAGAACGAGCTCTCAGAGTGTGAGAAGAGGAGGAGAAGACTGGAACAGGAACTCCTTGAGCTTCAGGATAGGGAGTCGAAGTACAAAAAACAGCTGATGGAGGTCAAAACGAACAAGGAGTATCAGGCGCTTCTTGCGGAGATAGACGCGGTAGAATCGTTGATATCGGAGACGGAGACGAACATCCTTGAGGAGTTGGAGCTCGCGGATAAACTCTCTCTTGAGGTGAAAGAAGCGGAGAAGAGGTTGGCTGATAAAGGAAGCGAGATAGCGAAAAGAAGAGAAGAGTTAGCTTTGGAGCTCAAGAAGGAGGAAGAAAAACTCGTCCAAGTAGAGGGAGAAAGGGAGAAAATCGCCGCTAAGGTCCCTTCAGATCTTCTTTCCACCTACGATCGGCTGAGGACAGCACGAGGTGGGGTGGCGGTAGTCGAGGTGAAGGATGGCATCTGCCAGGGTTGTTTCGTGGGCCTTACCCCTCAGGATTATGCCGAGCTCCGCTCGACGGACAAATTGATCTTCTGTGCCAATTGCAACCGGATCCTTTACTACCGAGGTGAAAGAAAGACCCTTTCCGATGAGGAGATAGAACCGTTCATCGAGGAGGAGTGAGTTCATCCCCTTATCATCGCTAAGGTAAGCATCCTCCCCGCTTTTTCCCCCTCTCGACGATAGGATGGCAGCTTAAGGGAGCTGGTGAAGGTGCAGAGTTCGGTGAGGATGATATTGTCCTCCCTTATTCCCTCCCTTATAAGCTGGTATTTATTCGCCCTAGAGAGATCGATGAAATATCTTCCTTTATGGCTGGAGATAATTCCCTCACCTTCGGGGAAACGTTCTCGAAATGCCTTCATCACCTCCTCCCCTACCTCGTAGCACTTAGCGGAGATGGCGGGTCCCATTAGAGCGACTACTTCTTCTGGTAGGATATCGTATTCCTTTATCATCTCCCTTACCGCTTTCCTTGCGATCCCCCCAATTGTCCCCCGCCAACCGGCGTGTATTACTCCTATTGCCCTTCGTTTCTTCGCTACCAAGATTAGAGGAACGCAATCAGCGGTGAAGACCCCTATTGCCACTTTAGGAAGATCGGTGATCAAGCCATCGCCACTTATCCCTTTAAAGTTCTCAGGGTCTCCTTTTATCGTTATTATCCTTGAACTATGTACCTGTTTCAGGGTGATGAGGGGAACGGTCCTGATCTCGAGAGCTTCAAGGAAGCTTAAAAGAGCAGGATCGTCCCTCCTTTTAGTTTCGATCTTGAGGCTGGTTCCCTGGATAAGCCAGGGTATCTCTTCGAGGGGAGGGTAAGATAAGAATGTGATATTCCCCCTCTTCTTAAGGGTGAACTTCTTCATCTTTCCTTCCTTTACCAGTGATTAATTTGACCAGTCGTTTCTTGTCCATTCCTCCTATATGCTCCCAGGGGAGCCTTTCCTCAGTAGCCCGTTCTCGGAGGAAGATCTCTTTTCCCAAGCCCGCAGAGGAAAGAGCGGAGCGGAGACTCTCCCCCCGGGCAATGCTTGCTACCACTGGGGCGAGCCTTCTATCCCCTCGGGCAAGTATCGCCTGTAGAGTTGCCTCCCTCATCCCCATCCCTGATGTCTCGATCCCGAGTGATGAAAGTTCCCTCTTCAGGTAGGCGAGGCTCTTCTTGAGGTAAGGCAGTTCTCCCATCTCTACCCACTGAAAGGGGGTGTGCGGTTTGGGGATGAAGGAGCTAATGCTTGCCGAAAGCCTACCTTTTCCCCTCATCATCTTTTTTATTTCGACGGTGAGCTTTACCGTTTTCTTCAAGTCCTCCTCGGTCTCTCCCGGTAGTCCTACCAGATAATAGAGCTTTATATTTCTTATCCCTGAGGAGAGGATGAGCTCAACCTTCTTTAGTATATCGCTGTTGGTTATCTTCTTATTTATTCTGAAGCGGAGCCTCTCATTCCCTGTTTCCGGGGCGATGGTAGCGGTTTTCAAGCCCCGTTCGGCAAGGAAGGAAGCCCAGGCTTCATCGAGGAACTCAAGCCTCAGCGAGGAAATGGTTATCCCCACCCCTTCCCGACGGAGAAAGTCGAATAAGGTTTCCTTCTGGGAATAATCGGTGATAGAGGAAGCGATCAAGCCCACCCTTTCGAACCTTCCCTTCGCCTCTTCGATCCGTGAGATGATCCCCTCAACTCGGTATTCCCGACAGGGAAGGTAGTTATAGCCGGCGAAGCAGAAGAAACAACCGGAGCTACATCCGCGAGAAAGCTCAACGAGAAGTGTAGCTCCGAACTCGGCGTCCGGGGTTATGATGGCGGATGAGGCCTGAGGGGGGTCAGGTAAGGGGAAAGCGATCGCCCTCCTTACTTTAGGGGTCGCCCCCCTTTCGGTTGCAAAGTCGATAACCTCTCCCTTATCGTCGTATTCGATCTTGTAGAAAGAGGGGATATAAAAGCCGAGCATCGGGGCGAGTGCTTCCTTTATCCTTTCTTTATCCCCTCGTTCTCGGAGGTAGGTTTCGATAAGGAGGGGGATGAGAGTTTCCCCCTCGCCGACGAGGATGATGTCGATGAACGGAGCTATTGGCTCCGGGTTGAGGAATGAGGAGACGCCGCCCAGGATGATGAGGGGCATCCCTTCATCTCTTGCCTCAGCGTAGATGGGAATGCCAGCGAGATCGAGGATTTTAACGATGTTTGGGTAGTCGAGCTCATAGGACGAGGAGAAGGCGACGATGTCGAAGGACGAAAGGGGCATTCCCGATTCTATGGTAGTGAGGGGTGTATTTCTCCTTATAAACTCTTTTTCCTCGTCTTTTTCTGGGAGGAAAGCCCGTTCCGCGACCACTGCCTTTTCTCGATTGAACAGGCGGAAGGCGGCGTGGAAGCCGAGGTTCGCCATCCCGAGGAAGTAGCGGTTGGGGAAGACGAGGGCGATCCTTATCATCCCCTCTTTCTTCTCCGGGATGAGTTTTGTTTCTTTAGCCAGTATCTTCTTTCTTATTTCCCGCAGGTTAATGGAGCTTTCTCCTCGTTTATCTTGGTTTTTTCTCCCTTATCTCCGTTTCTCAAATAAAAAGGGGAGGGAAGTTTCCCTCCCCTTTCACCCCTCCCTCTTTGTCTTATTTTTTGAGCTTTCCCGAGAAGCGGAGCATCTGAGTGGCAAAGTCCTCATCGTAGTGAGCGATGACATCCACGACCTTGCCTTCCTTATTCCGCACCAATGAGAGCCGTGGCATCACGAAGGCGGTATAGCTCGGGTAATTGATTGCCTTGCACCGGGCGACTACTTCGTCGCGAAGTTTGGTATCTATCTTAATCCCGTAGGTGTTGACCAGCTTCTTTATCGCTTGGTAGTCCCCTTCTGCCTTTATCCGCATAATCTCAGCCAGGAGTTCTGCTACCCCCTTCCTCATCTTTTTGTAATCGTTCACCTTGAAGTAGGTCTTTCCGTCCTTTTTGATCACATCGACCGCTTTCGTCTTATCCTTGAGGTAGTTCACGATCAGATGATGGGCGCGCATATGATCGTCCTCGATCCTATCTCCGCTCTTTATCCGTCTCAGCATAGTGAGGTCGCCGCGGACATAGGAGTCGTACGCTGCCTTTGCCGCCTCTTTGTTGGGGATGATTCCCATCTCGATCAGCTTATCGTCCCAGATATGGTAAAGGCCCACCAGATCTGCCCGCGCCTCTTCCATCGTGGAGTAGTATTCCCGGAGGTATTCCGAGGGATCTTTGGTCAATTTTGGGCTCACCTTGCCTGAGCCGTGCCCCACCACCTCGTGGAGGGCGACATGAACCGAGCCCGCTATCTCACCATACCGGGAAGCTCTTTCCTGTTCCTCCTTGGTCAAGGCGAATTCCTTGGTTAGTTTCGCCCCCACTGCCTGGTTTGCTGCGGTCATAATGTTTCCTAAAAGGACGCTCTTGCTCCCGTACTTCTCCCGGATGTCTTGGGCGTTTGGCAGGTTAATGCCAATGGGCGACATCGGTCCAGCGCCCCCTACCCCGATGAGCACCGCTATAGAGTTTGCCACCGGGACATTCCCCCATTTCTTCTTGTACTCTGGTTTCCAGGGTGCTCGGTCCTCCAGGTACTGGGCGATCGTGGCGAGGTCCCGCATTAGTTTTGTCCTCTTCTTATCCACGAAGTAGACCAACGCCTCGTATTCTCCCTTGATCCCCCTTGCGTCTTTATAGACCTCGATGAAGCCGTTTATCGTATCCACCGGAGGATTATCGCTCACCCAGCTGATGTTATAGCGCCGGAAATCGGCAGGGTCCCCGGTTTTGAAGTAGCGGATGAGGTGTTTAAGCGTTTCCTTCTGTTTCCCCTCGGCGTAGGGGAGAGCTTTTTCCAGATACTTGATCACATTCTTGAGCTCTCTTGCATATCGGCCTGGAGGGATGCCATCCCCACCTGCCCGATAGACCTCCTCCACGATCTTCCCATCTATTTTGGCGAGGCGGGAGTTTAAGGGATATTTTTCGGGGAAGGCTTCGACCTCCTTTAAGGTAACATTGTAGTAATAGTTGTTGGCGGATCCGGTGATGATGTCATCAGGGGGAGCAGGTGATTTGTTGGTGACCAATGGCTCATAATCTGGATCGAATATCGCTCGCTTGAGGTGATGAAGCTTCGCCACCAAATTCTCCTCGTCCTTTACCCCGAAGTCCGCCCCGTTTGCGAACGCCTTCTTGGCAGCAGAGACAAATTCCTCGAAGCTCACCTCGGGTATAAATTTCCGCTTTGTCCGTTCGTTGTAATTCGAGTTGTTTGCCCAGAAGAGCTTGGTATAGTCGGTGATCTTTGCGAGGACCTTCTCATCGATCCCTTTGCTGTGGGTGATGATCTCCTCAAGGATATTCCTTATTTCGAGAGCATAACGGTGGTTCTGGTCATAGGTGATGTCCCGCCCTGCTATCGCCGCCTTATAGAGGTAATAGGCGAGGAGTTTCTCCTTTAGGGGAAGTTCCTCGAAGCCATCAGCGTATATCCTTACGAATTGGGTGTTTCCTACCTGCTCAAGGAAATAGACCCGTCCCTTCTCTTTTTTGGTTCCCATTGCCAAATATGATGGAGCCAAAATAAGGGTGAAGACCAAAATCACGGTAAAGATAAAATACCTTTTCCTCATATCCTCTCCTCTATTCTGATTAAGATAAATGTTTTTACCTCACGGTAAAAATTCTACTTTTCCTTCTCCCTCTCGTCAAGCGATTTCCCCATCATTAGGGAAGGGGCGTTTGTCATTTTGAGGGTTGCGTGGTAGGATAAACCCCTGAGGAGTTCTATGTTAAGGCTTGATACCAGCATTCAGTATGTTAAGGGTGTTGGTCCCAAGCGGGCAGAGGTGTTCGCCAGGGCGGGCATCACCACGGTTGAGGACCTCCTTTATTATTTCCCCTTTCGCTATGAGGATAGGACCAACTTCCACCATATCGCCGAGCTCACCCCGGGCGAAGAAGTGGTGATCTCAGGGAGGATCATCTCCGCTGTGGTAGTCCCAACAAGGAGGAAGGGGTTTGTCCTCTTTCAGGCGCTGGTCGATGACGGCACCGCTTCCGTCAAGGCGATTTGGTTCAATCAACCTTATCTTAGGGACTCGATCAAGAAGGGAAAGAGGATCATCCTCTTTGGCTCCTTATCTCGGGGAGCGAGGGGAGCACTTGAGCTCGAGAACCCGGAATTCGAGCTCGTTGAGGAAGGGGAGAAACTCCCTTCTCCCCATATGGGACGGATCGTTCCCATCTACCGGCGGGTAGGGACGATGACAAGCCGTACCCTGCGGAAGATAATCTATCAGCTCATCCAGTCTTTAGACGAGGTGGAGGAGGTTCTTCCTTCATCGGTGCTCCTTAAACATCGCTTTCTCAAAAGGAAGGAAGCGCTCTCCTTCATCCATTTTCCTCCTGCTGGGTGGTCAGTTTCTTCGCTCAATTCCTTTCGCTCTCCTGCCCATCACCGGCTTATTTTTGAGGAGTTCTTCCTTCTCGAGGGGGGCCTCGCTTTAAGGAGGAGGGAAAGGCTGAGCAGGAACGGTATAAAGTTCATAATCGATGAGGCGGTACGGAAACGGGCGAAGGAGGTGCTTCCCTTCTCCCTCACCAACGCTCAGAAGCGGGTTCTTGCCGAGATCGCCTCGGATATGGCTTCCCCTCGGCCTATGCGTCGCCTCCTCCAGGGAGATGTCGGTTCAGGGAAGACCATCGTCGCCCTTCTTGCAATGATAATCGCCCTGGAGAACGGTTATCAGGCAGCCCTGATGGCACCAACCGAGATCCTGGCAGAACAGCACTATAGGACGATAGGAAACCTCCTTTTAAAAACTCCCTATCGAGTGGTTCTCCTTACCAGTGGGGTCAAGGGGGAGGAGAGGGAGCAGGTTCTTTCCCTTATTAAGGATGAGGAGAGGATCATCGTCATTGGCACCCACGCCCTTATCGAGGAGAATGTCTCCTTCCGTCGTCTCGGTCTCGTCGTTATCGATGAGCAACACCGCTTCGGTGTCCTCCAGCGGACGAACATAATAGGGAAGGGGGCGAACCCCGATGTCCTCGTTATGACCGCCACCCCGATCCCTCGTTCCCTTGCCCTAACCATTTACGGGGACCTCGATCTTTCGGTGATCGATGAGCTCCCTCCGGGGAGGAAAGAGGTGAAGACGATCATCAAGACCGAGGAAAACGAAAAAGAGGTGCATGAATTTCTCCGAAGGAAGATGGAAGAGGGAAGACAGGTCTTCGTTATCTGTCCGATGATCGAAGAGAGGGAGAGTTCCGACCTGAAGGCAGCGAAGGAGGAAGCGGAGAGGCTGAAGGGGGTATTCCCTGAGTTCGTTGTAGGGCTTCTTCACGGAAGGATGAAAAGCGAAGAGAAGGAAGAGGTGATGCGTCGCTTCGCCAAGGGCGAGATAAACCTGCTTGTTTCCACCACGGTTATCGAAGTGGGGATCGATTTCCCCAATGTCTCGGTCATCGTCATCGAGCATGCGGAGCGATTTGGCCTCTCTCAGCTCCATCAACTACGGGGAAGGGTGGGGCGAGGGGAACATCCTTCCTATTGCATTCTCATCCCCAAGCCACCGGGAAGTGAAGAGGCAAAGGCGTTAGCGAGGAGGAGGCTTCTCGCCTTCAAGAGGGCGAAGGATGGTTTTGCCGTGGCTGAGGAGGACTTGAAGCTCCGGGGACCGGGGGAGCTTCTCGGCTTGAAGCAAGCGGGTATGCCCGGTCTCAGGTTGGGGGATATCGTGCGGGATCGAGAGATCCTTGAGCTTGCGAGGAAAGAGGCATTTTTCATAATCGAAACCTCCTCGGTGGAGGGGCGGATGCTTGAGCATTATCTTCGCCACCGCTGGGAGGGTAGGTTTGGGTTGAGGTTGGCTCAATGAGGGTGATCGGTGGAGATAAAAGAGGATTCAGGCTTTCAACGGGGAGGAGGGGAAGGTTCCGTCCCAGTGCGGAGAGGATCAGGAAAAGTTTCTTCGACTTCCTTGGAGAAAGGGTAGTAGGTGTCCGGTTTCTCGACTGTTTTGCCGGAAGCGGGGCGATGGGGATCGAGGCGTTGAGCCGGGGGGCAGAAGTGGCTATCTTCATCGAAGAGAACGAGGAAGCAATAAAGGTGATAGAATTGAACCTTAGAAAATGTGGCTTTCGCGACCGATCGCTCATCCTTCCTTTGAACTACGAGCGGGCATTGAACGAGCTCAAATGGAGGGACGAGAGGTTCGATATCCTCTTTTTCGATCCTCCCTATCATCGGTTCGACTACCTCGAGCTACTTGCCCTTGTCGCTGATGGGAGGTTGATCTCTGAGGGAGGGCTTGCCGCTTTCGAGCATTTCCATAAGCTCACCCTCCCCGAGGTGGTGGATAAGCTTATTCGGGTAAAGCTACTTCGCGGTGGCGATTCCTTCATCTCCGTCTATCAGCTCAAGGAAGATTAATCATCTGTGGGAGTAGATGATCTTCCCCCCTGAGATGGTGTGATCGACCGCGACCTCGGCTATCTTCTCCTCCGGAATCTCGAAGATATCCTGAGATAGGACCACGATATCGGCAAATTTGCCCAAAGATAACTCTCCCTTTACCCCCTCTTCGCCGGTGGCATAAGCCCCTCCTCTGGTATAGGCAGTGAGGGCGGGGATGAGGGGAAGCCGTTCTTTCAGGAACCAGTCTTCTACCTCTTCCTTTCCTTTTCTTACTACCGCGGCGTAGAGGCTTTCGAGTGGAGAGAGGGGAGCTACTGGAAAGTCTGAGCCGAAGGCGAGGATGGCACCCGCTTCGAGGAGGGAGCGGTAGGGATAGCTTGTTTCCGCCCTTTTTCTTCCGAGCTTACGCTCGAGGAAGCGAAGGTCGTCCACCGCGTGGTGTGGCTGAACGGAAGCGATTGCCTTCAGTCGCCCCATCCGGGCGATATCCTCCCGCCTGAGATGTTGGGCATGCTCCACCCGGAGACGGAGAGGGATGCTCTTTTTTTCCTTTATTATCTCCTCGTAGATATCGAGGAGGATGTGGTTCGCCTCATCGCCGATTGCATGGATCGCTGGCAGGAGATTCTCCTTAACCGCCTTTTTCACCAACCTTCGTATCTTTTCAGGAAGAGTGGTGAAGATGCCCCTTGTTTCCCGGTTATCGGTATAGGGTTCGAAGAAGCGGGCAGTACCCGCACCGAGCGATCCGTCGAGAAACCCCTTGACTCCCGCTATTCTGAGCCTTGATGAACCAAACCCGCTCTCTATACCTAAAGAGGAGATGGTATCAAGCGCCTCTATGGGAAGGAGGAGGTTTACCCGAAGTGTCAACTCCCCTTTCTTTAAAAGGTTTTGATAGGTATGGAGGATCTCCGGAGCGATCTTGGCGATATCGGTGGTAAAAAAGGCATTTTCAGTGATCGAGGTAATCCCCACCTTCGCTGCTTCGGAAAGAGCCCTTTTCGCCGCTGAGAGGAGCTTCTCCTCGGATGGCGGTGGCACCATTTGCGAGACCAGTTGCTGGGCGGAGTCAGCAAGTAATCCGGTTGGCGCTCCTCGCTCATCCCTGAGAATGGTTCCTCCGGGAGGGTCCTCCGTATTCTCGTTGATCCCGGCGAGGGCGAGGGCATATGAGTTGGCGAGCGAGATGTGGCAATCCACCCGGGCAAGGAGGAGGGGGTTATCCTTGGTGAAGGGATCGATGAGATCTTTAGTGGGAGGGGTTTTATCCTCCCAGGCTTCGTTGTCCCAGCCTCCTCCGAGGATCCACTCCCCCTTGGTGAGGGATTTTGCATATTCCGCTATCTTAGAAACAAACTCGGCACGGCTTTTCACTTGGGAAAGATCGAGGGCAATGAGGTTGAGCCCCCCTTCGATTAGGTGAAGATGGGAATCGTTGAACCCGGGAATGGCGAGCCTTCCCTTTAGGTCTATTATTTCGGTTTTTGCCGTCTTTAAGGGAAGGAGCTCCTCCTTCTTTCCAATGGCGACAATCCGTTCGTCAGCACAGGCAAGCCCGGGAAGGAAACCTATCTCTTCCCCTCCCCAGATTCTCCCCCCAAACAGGATAAGATCCATTTCTCTTTTCCTCATACCATCCTTCCTTCTTTTCGATTATAATCTAATCTTAAACCGAAGGAGGAGAAAATGAGCACCCCTCTTATCTGCCCTAAGTGTGGCACCGTAGTGAAGAAGTATCGTAATCCCATCCCCACGGTGGATATCATCATAGAGGTGGAGGACCCTTCGGGAAAGGAGGGGATCGTTCTCATCAAGAGGAAGAATCCTCCATATGGCTGGGCGATACCGGGTGGGTTTCTCGATTATGGAGAGACGGTGGAGCACTGTGCGGTAAGGGAGGCGAAGGAGGAGACCTCGCTCGATATATCCGATCTTAGGCTTCTCGGTGTTTACTCCGATCCCGCGAGGGACCCGAGGGAGCACACCGTCTCTACCGTGTTCGTGGCAAGAGGGCGGGGGGTACCAAAGGCGGCTGATGATGCCAAAGAGCTTGCCATCTTCACGGAAGATAGCCTTCCCTCCCCCTTAGCCTTCGATCACTCGAAGATATTGGCGGACTATTTTAAATGGAAAAAGGGGGGGAGGGGTTAACCTCCCCCCTTTTTAACCGGTTTTATTGTTTCACCGCCTTGAAGCTCTCCTGCCGTACCTGATAGAACTCATCCCCTTTCTTAAAGGAGGGAAGCTCCGGTGCATTGGCGATGTACCAGCCGAAGAGGAGGGCTACCCTGCCCACCTGAGCAGCACCGGAGAGATCCCAGTCAGGGCTGAATTCGTCAGAGGGATGGTGGTAGTGTTTCTTCCTATACTCCTCTCGCATCCTCTTTGCCCACTCCGCCCTTTCTCCGATGAAGGTAGGTCCGTTGTTGAGGTTTATCGCTGGGATGCCAACCTTAGCGAGCGGGAAGTGATCGGAGCGGTAGTAATGGCCTGCCTCTGGGTGAGGATCAGGGGCGACCTTGAACCCGAGTTCCTTTTCCATCCTTGCTACTATTGGCTCCAAGGTAGTTTTCTCTAACCCCAAGAAGGTGAAATCAGCGGTTTTCCCCCATACGGATACGGCGTCGATATTGATATCGGCAGCGGTTTTTGCCGGAGGGACAATGGGATGGGTAGCATAGTAGGAGGAGCCGAGTAACCCTCCCTCCTCGCAGGCGGTGGAGATGAAAATGAAACTCCGCTTCGGCTTCTCTTTAGCGGAGGCTACTGCCCGGGCGATCTCAAGAATGGTAGCTACCCCAGAGGCATTATCCACTGCGCCGTTATAGATGTTGTCTCCATTCATCGCGGGACCGATCCCCAGATGGTCGTGGTGGGCGGTGAAGAGGACCGCTTCTTCCTTCAGCTTGGGATCGCTTCCCTCGACGATGCCGATCACATTGTTCGTCTTTATGTTGCGGATCTTGCTCTTGATGGTGGCGGATACTTTTACCCCAAGGTCAATCGGCTTGAAATCTCGCTTTGCCGCCTTGGCAAAGAGTTCATCCAAGGTGTAGCCACAGGTTTTCAAAAGCTTTTCCGCTGTACCCTTATTTATCCAAGCCTCAAGGGCGAGGAGGTTCGGGTTGTTCGGTCTCGAGACGAATGTCTGTTCCCTGCTCCAGGAGTTTTTAACTACATCCCAACCATAGCTGGCGGTGGGGGTGGTGTGGATGAGTATAGCACCTATCGCCCCTTTCTTTTCCGCTATCTCGAACTTGTAGGTCCAACGGCCATAGTAGGTGAGCGCCTTGCCCCCAAAGAACTTCGGGTCCTTCGATGGTGGATCATTGACGAACATAAGGAGAATCTTACCCTTGACATCCACCCCTTTGTAATCGTCCCAGTTGTACTCCGGTGCCACGATGCCATAGCCCACGAAGACAAGATCTCCCTTCACATTCTGCCTCGGCACCTCCTTCTCGGTCCACATCACATATTCATCAAGCACCTTGGGACGGATCACTCTGCCCCGTTTCGAGAACCTAAGGGAGCTTCCGGGAAGGGTGGTGATCCCCACCAGAGGAACGGTCTGGAAGTAGGAGCCCCCAACCGCTGGTTTTACCCCAGCTAAGGCGAACTGAGTGGCTATGTAGAGTGAGGCGATGTCATCCCCTCTGGTTCCTGTGCCCCGCCCTTCAAGAAGATCATCGGAAAGGAAGCGGATGTGTGCCTTTATCCTCTCGGGAGATATTTCATCCATTGCCAGCTTGGCTGCTTTGGGGATGCCTGAGCCTTTACCACATCCTATGATGTTTAGACCAATAATTACCCCCGCAATTAAACCGAGGGCAAGCGCCAGTTTCAAACCGGTTCTTTTCATCGCATCTCCTCCTTTGATTGTTTATATAATACCATTACTTATTTCGATGTGGTTAATTTTTTGGGATGATATTTTCCTCTCGGCCCAATAAATTTTCGCTTGCTATTGACAAAAACATTTTCTATACTTATGGGTTCGTGTCGAGATGAGGTGAGAACTTCTAACCACTTAAGGGAGGGGAAAATGGCTAAAATACCTTCCGATCTTGAGATCGCTCAATCTGCTGAATTGAAGCCGATCGTGGAGATCGCCCGGGAGCTCGGGATCCTCGAGGAGGAGCTCGAGCCCTACGGGAAGTATATGGCGAAGATATCGCTCGATATACTGGATCGGCTAAAGGACCGCCCGAGCGGCAAGTTTATCACGGTGACCGCCATCACCCCTACACCGTTTGGTGAGGGAAAGACGGTTACCAATTTGGGTGTTGGTCTTGGGATGGCTCGGCTGGGGAAAAAGGTGATAAACACCCTCCGCGAGCCCTCGAAAGGACCCACCTTCGGTATCAAGGGTGGCGCCTGCGGTGGTGGATATGCCCAGGTTCTTCCGATGGAGAACATCAATCTTCACTTCACCGGAGATATCCACGCCACCGAATCTGCTCACAACCTCTGTGCCGCTGCTATAGATGCGAGTATCCTTCACAAGAACCCGCTGAACATAGATCCCCTCTCGATTACCTGGACCCGGGCGGTCGATGTGAACGACAGGGCGCTCAGAAACATAGTGATCGGCTTGGGTGGTAAGGCGAATGGTTATCCCCGGGAGGCGGGCTATGATATTACCGCTGCTACTGAGACGGCAGCTATCCATGCACTCGCGGTTAACATAAAGGACCTCAGGGAACGCTTAGGCCGGGTGGTGGTAGGCTTTACCTACGATGGAAAACCGGTAACCGCTGAGGATCTTAAGGTGGCAGGGGCGATGACCGTACTGATGAAGGATTCGCTCAAGCCGAACCTCGTCCAGTCCACTGAGAATACCCCGGTGATCGTTCACGGCTTCCCCTTCGCCAATGTGGCTCACGGTAATAACTCGGTGTTGGCGGATATGATTGCCTTGAAGCTTGCTGACTATGTGGTAACCGAGTCCGGTTTCGGCTCCGACTGTGGGTTTGAGAAGTTGGTCAATGTCAAGTGTCGCCAGAGCGGGCTTAAGGTCGATTGTGCGGTTATCGTGGCTACCATCCGGGCGCTCAAGATGCATGGTGGTGCCTTCACCATAAAGCCGGGGCAGAAGCTCGATCCCGAGGTGGCGGGCAAGGTCGATATGGAGGCGCTTGAGCGGGGTTGCGAAAACCTGAGACGCCATATTGAGATAGTCAAGATGCACGGGGTGCCGGCGGTGGTTGCCATAAATCGATTCACCACCGATACTGATGAGGAGATAGAGTTCGTGCGGAAAAAGGCGATAGAGTTCGGTGCCGAGGATGCGGTTCCTCACGAGGCGTGGGCGAAGGGAGGAGCTGGCGCTACCGACCTCGCTAAGGCAGTGATCGCTGCCTGCGAGAAAGGAAGCGATTTCCACTTCCTCTATCCCGATGATCTCTCCATCAAGGAGAAGATCGAGACCCTCGCCACCAAGATCTACGGCGCCTCTTCGGTGAGCTATGAGCCACTTGCTGAGAAGAAAATAAAGCTCTATACCGAGCTTGGTTATGACAAGCTTCCCATCAATATGGCTAAGACCCACCTTTCCCTCTCGCATGATCCAAACTGGAAGGGCGCTCCTTCGGGATATACCTTCCCCATCCGCGATATCAGGGCATCTGTTGGGGCGGGCTTCCTCTATCCCATAGCGGGGAAGATGCAGACGATGCCCGGTCTTCCCACCAAGGCAGCCTTCCAGGCAGTGGATATCGACGAGACGGGCAAGACGGTGGGCTTGTTCTAAGTAAGGAGGGAAAGATGCCAGCAGAATTAATAGACGGGAAAAAGATATCTGCCGAGATAAGAGAGGAGATAGCCAACGAGGTTGCCCTCCTTTCGGAAAAGCACGGCATTACCCCCGGGCTTGCCACTGTGCTCGTTGGTGAGGATGAGGCATCTAAAGTCTATGTGGGGATGAAGGAGAAGACCTCGAAGAAACTCGGCATCTATTCTGAAGGCTATCATCTCCCAGAGGAGACGAGCGAGGAAGAGCTGTTGAAGCTCATCGACAAGTTGAACAAGAGCGAGAAAATACACGGGATCCTGGTTCAGCTTCCTCTCCCCAAGCACATAAACGAGGCACGGGTTCTCTACGCCATCGATCCCAAGAAGGATGTTGATGGTTTTCATCCAGTGAACTTGGGAAAGCTGATGATAGGGGATCCTGATTTCCTCCCCTGCACCCCGGCGGGAATCCAGGAGCTTCTCGTTCGCTCCGGAGTTACCATCGAGGGGGCGGATGTGGTAATCGTGGGGAGAAGCAACATCGTGGGCAAACCGATGGCGAACATCCTCTTCCAGAAGAAGAAAAACGCCAACGCCACGGTTACCGTCTGTCATACGAGGACGAAGGACATCGCCTCTCATACACGGAGGGCAGATATCCTGATCGTGGCTGCGGGGAGGGCGAAGTTCGTTACCGCAGATATGGTAAAGCCCGATGCGGTAGTGATCGATGTGGGAGTGAACCGGCTTCCCGAGGGGCTCTGTGGCGATGTCGATTTCGAGGCGGTGAAGGAGGTGGCGAGCAAGATCACCCCGGTTCCCGGTGGTGTCGGTCCGATGACGATAACGATGTTGATGAAGAACACCCTCCGCGCCGCGAAATTAAATGCAGGAATAGAATAAAGTTCTAAGATATCTCTTATGTCAAAGCACCCTTATGGGTGCTTTATTTTTTCTTGGTTCAAAGTTTTGGGTTGGCGTAGCAGTAGAGGCAGTTGTGGAGACAGGGCATCCGCTCGTAATCTCCGATGTCGATACTTTCGGTGCAACCGCATTCGCGCCTTTGTCCTTTGTCTTTCTTCAAGGAGCAGGGCTCAGGGGAAAGGGTGGAAAGGAATTTTCCATCTATGCAGTGTGCCTTGTTGACCCCGGGGATGGCAAGGAGATCATCGGAACAGCAGGCATATAGTGCTATCCTATATCTTCCCGCCACCTCGATCATCCATTCCACCACCTCTCGTCGTTCCGAGGGGGAGGGGGCGTAGAAATTGATGCCCAACCGATCGCCTCGAGCCTTCACCTTCTTGTAGAGGGTGAAGATGGAAAAGATCACCCGTCTTATGCCGAGTTCTGCCATTCGCTCGCAGAGATGAGGAAATCCTTTGAGGTTATTCTTTCGCCCTTCGTCCCAGAAGACGACCGGGTCGAACCGCCAAGCTACTCGCTTGCTGCCGTAGGTTCGGACGAGCTCAGCAACCTGCCTTAACCTCTCAGGAAGCGGGGGGATATTCGGCTCAAGCTCAGGACAGTCGTTCACCGTAAAGTTGAAGAAGAGGGAAAACTGGGAGAACGCATCCCGCTTTTTTAAGAAGCGCCCGAAGTCCTTGGACCAGAGCACGATGGTATGGACATCTTCCGGAAGGAGGGAAACCTTCCTCTCCTCGCCAGAGTAAGGGTTTCTAACTGCCACATAGCCCTTTTTTATCCCATCAATTAGCCAATCAAGGTAAAAGGCGGGGATATCAGTCCTCCTCGATGCTGAGATCACCTGCTTTAGCTTCTCCTTTTCGGGAAAGAGGGATTCCTCCCTCATTTGAGCCTCACCCCCAATACTTCTTCTATTTCCCCTCTTCCTATCGCCCCTTCACGAATGATCTTTGGCGGATCCATTGTCAAGCCTATCACCGTAGATGGGGCTCCCCCTTCTGTCTTTCCTCCGTCGATGATGATGTCGATCTTGCCCTCGAGTTCGCGAACTACTTCTGAGGCAGTGGTATGTGGGGGAGCACCTGAGCGATTGGCACTTGTTCCCGTTATCGGGCGTCCGAAAAGGCGGGAGAGCTCTCGCGCGATCCTATTGCTCGATAAGCGGAAGGCAACCCCGCCTCCTTCTCCGATAAGGTATTCAGGGATCCCTGCCGGTGCCGGAAGGGCGATGGTGAGCGGTCCGGGCCAGAAATGGTGGGAGAGTTTCTGGAACGATGGGGGAGGTTTAATTCCGAACCTTATTATATCCCCCACCTCGGAGATGATGAGGAGTAGCGGTTGTCGGAAATCCCGTCCCTTTATCCGATAGATCCTTTCCGCTGCCTTTTTATTGAAGGGATCAACGGCAAGGCCATAGAAGGTTTCGGTAGGGTAGGAGACGATTCCCCCTTCTTTTAGTACCTTAACCGCTAATTTGAGTTTTTCTTCCTCTATCTGTTCGGCGTTCAATCTTAGTATCTTCATAGAAATGATTATATCATTACTTCTGTTGTGTTGGTTAAGCTCTAGACGACTCGGTGTATCTTGATAATGAGTGTTTTATTTCTCTCTACCGATTTTTTCTATATTCCTCTAAAAGTAGAGTTTGGATTGACTTAATTTTATATGTATGAGATAATAAAACCGCTATTTGAAAACTATAGAAGGAGAAAGAGAGGATGAGAAGAAGAAAGTTCTCCTCGCTGATGATATTACCTTTTCTCCTCTTTGTGCCTGTTTTGTGTTATTCGCAAGGGGTGGCTGTTCTCGTTAGTAGTAAATCAAAGATATATATGGATGCTTTAGCTGGTTTAAAGGAGGCTTCAAAGCAAACGCCTAATGTTTACTTCCTGGTAGGGAATAAAGAAGGGAATAATACGGTGGTTCAAAGTCTCATAAGCTCCTCTCCCAAGGTGGTATGTGTAATCGGCGATGATGCAGCCTCTTCGGTTCTACCCTATAGGAATAGTTTTCCCATCATTTATTGTGCGGTCCTCAATCCTTTAAGGTTGGGTCTCTCGGGGAATAATGTAACTGGTGTTTATATCGATGTTCCTATTCAAGGAGTTCTATATATGATAAGCAATATGGCGAAGCCAGATTCGAAGGTGGGAATTCTCTATAATCCCCGTAGAAACAAGGGAATTGTCGAGCAGGCGAAGAGGGAAGGTGCCCGTTTAGGACTCAGGGTGATGTCACTGCCCATAAGGTCGTCTAAGGAGGTAGTTACTGTCCTTAAAGCGGCAAAGGGGAGAATCGATATCCTTTACGATTCCCTGGGACATCCATCTGAATTAGGTGATTCTTTCAATGTTTTTCCTTATTTGAGACAGTTTTGTATCGAGAACAAAATAGCCCTCGTCGTTCCCTCAGAGAATTTGGTAAAAACAGGGGCTGCGGTAGGGGTAGTGGCTGATTTTAAAGGAATAGGGCGTCAGGCAGGGGAGATGGTGAATCAGATAATGGCAGGAAGGACTGTCAAGCAGTTGCCACCGGAATATCCTGGGTTTGTGAAGTTGGTGGTCAATAAGAGGGTGGTTGATTTGATCGGCTTCAGGATACCCAACGAGATAATGAGGCAAGCGGTGGTGATTAAGTAGTAGGTTAGCAAAATAAAAGTTTGGGGGACAACCATAAAGGTTGTCCCTTATTTTTTAAAAATTTGCGGAATATTAAGCCTTTTAGTATGATATCGGTGAGGGTAGGGTTATGCCTGATCTGTTTGATAGAAAAGAGGGAGATCAACCCGATTCGAAAACACCACTTGCCGATAGGATGCGTCCCCGCGATCTTTCAGAGTTTGTGGGGCAGAGCCATCTTCTTTCCCCGGGGAAGCTTCTCCGGGAGCTAATCGAACGGGATGAGATTCCCTCGATGATATTTTTCGGACCGCCGGGAACGGGGAAAACGACCTTAGCCCGGATAATCGCCAAAAGGACGGGTTCCCTTTTCCTTTCCCTTTCCGCGGTTCTTTCCGGGGTCAAGGAGGTCAAGGGGATAATGGCAGAGGCAGAGCGGGAGCGGAAGTTCTATGGGCGGAGTACCATCCTCTTCATCGATGAGATCCATCGGTTCAACAAGGCTCAGCAGGATGCCTTCCTCCCCTATGTGGAGCGGGGGGATATCATTTTGATTGGAGCGACCACCGAGAACCCGTCTTTCGAGGTGATCGGTCCGCTACTTTCCCGGTGCCGGGTATTTCTTTTTGAACCTCTTTCTGTCGATGAGGTAGTGCTTATTCTCGAGCGTGCGCTCGCCGACGCTGAGCGGGGGCTGGCAAAGCTACGCCCCGAGGTATCTCCGGATATGCTCCGTCAGATCGCCGTTTTCTCCGGCGGTGATGCTCGGCGGGCGCTTTCCACCCTTGAGCTCGCGGTTATAAAGACCGAGCCGGCTGCTGATGGCATCCGGCGTGTCGGCGAGCGCACGCTCGAGGAGGTGATCGAGCGGAAGATCCTCCTTTATGATAAGGGGGGAGAGGAACACTACAATCTTATCTCTGCCCTTCATAAGAGCATAAGGAACTCCGATCCTGATGCTGCCCTTTACTGGCTTGCCCGGATGCTCGAGGCAGGCGAGGATCCGCTCTATATCGCGAGGAGGCTTATCCGAGTGGCTTCTGAGGATGTCGGTCTTGCCGACCCCGACGCTTTACCGTTAGCGGTGTCTGCCTATCAGGCGGTTCATTTTATCGGGATGCCCGAGTGCGACCTTGCCCTCGCCGAGGCGGTGGTTTATCTCTCCCAGGCGCCGAAGAGCAACGCCCTCTACACTGCGATGAAGAAGGTTAAGAAGGATGTGAAGGAGAAGATGGCGGAGCCGGTTCCTATGCATTTAAGGAACGACCCTACGGAGCTGATGAAGAAACTCGACTATAGTAAGGGTTACCTCTATGCTCATAATTTCCCCGAGGGGGTGGCGCCAATGGACTGCCTTCCACCGAGCCTTTTGGGGAAGAGGTACTACCATCCAACCGATCGCGGCTTCGAAGAGCGAGTGAAGGAGAGGCTCACCCGTTATAAGCAGCTTAAGGATGAGATGAAAAAGCGACGGATCTCAAAGGAGAAATAACTTCTTGCTCGCTCCCCTTTGTTATTGGGTTGTTTAGTGCTTTCTTTATATATTAAAGCTTAAGAGATTTAGCCGGTTGAGTACTTCCTCTTTAAGTTTCTTTCCTATCTCTTCGCCTTCTTCCTCATCCATCAAAGCGAGGAACGGATGATCGCCGTTTTCGAGCGAGGTGAGGATCTCATCCGAGTCGGCGTATCCCCGGGCGAGGAGCATCTCGTCTTCTGCCTCCTTCACCCGCCCCATCCTTTCATAGACCCGCGAGAGAAGGAACCGAGCGGGAACGAGAGAAGGGTCGAGATCGGTCGCTCTCCTCAAATACTCCTCTGCCTTGGTCAACTTGTTCTCCCTTAAAGCCAGATAACCAAGAGAAAGGAGGAAAGAGGACTCCTTTGGATAGAGTTCACTCACCCTCTCGATGAAGAACGAAGCCTCGGTGTATTTCCCTAAGTAGGCGAGGGAGGCGCCGATGTTGAACAGGGAAGAGGTGGTGGGATGAGCGGTGAAGCTATCGATGAATGAGGAGAGGGCTTTTTCATATCTTCCTCCTGCAAAATAGGCGCTACCCGCTTTGAAGTGAGCGGTAGCGAAGGAAGGATAACCAGGGGGTACTTTAGCGAGGGTATCCCCTGCTTTTAGGTAATAACCAGAGGAGAAATAAAGCTCCCCCAACTCGAGGCGGGCGGGAAGAAAATCCGGAGGGAAGGAAAGCGCCTTTTCAAGGAGGGCTATCCTCTTTTCTTTCTCACCGGTTAGCTTGGCAAGGGCGTAGAGGTGAAGGGTTTTTTCGCTTATTCCACTCAGGCGATTTTTCCCTAAGATGCTTTTCCCGGGAAAAGAGGCGGTGATGAGTTTTGAGGCGAGGTTATCTATTATCCTCCCTAAATCCTCCTTTCTTCCGGAGGAGCCGAGTTCGTGGCTTATTCCCCCCTTTTTGATGTCTATCACCTTCGCCCGTATGATCAGCTTCCCGCTTTCTTCACTGTATCTTCCGATGATGAGTTTCTCTGCCCCGAGGTCCCGCCCGATCTTGATTATGCTTCCCAAGGTGAGCGAGGCATCGAGCGGGATACCCTCATCGTCCAGGTAGCGAGTGAATTCATCCCAGCTGATGGGGTCGATCCCCTCTATCCCGGAGAGGATGTAGGTGAGATAGATGCTCGTCCCGTATCTCAGCCAGGATAGGTCTTGCTTCCCATTTGCTCCATTAAAGGGGATGACCACCACTTTTCCCAGAAGGAAGACGGTAGGGATGAATAGGAGGAGAAGAGAGATGACGATCGATTTCTTTCCCATAGTTTTATCTCCTAAGGAGGGCTAAGATAAGGGTAATGATGAGGCTTAAGAGGAGGGAGGTGGCTAAGGGGAAGTAGAAGGTGAAATTCCCCTTCCTCATTACGATGTCGCCGGGTAGTTTTCCTAAGAGTGGTATCTTCCCTGCAAATATCAAGATGAGCCCAATAATGATGAGAAATAAGCCTGCTAACAGGAGCATCTTGCCTATTGGCGCTAAATACATCTTCCTGCCTCCTTCGAGGATAAATTTAGCATTACTGGTGGCTAAATTCAACGCAGTTTACCCCTTGCTCTTTTTTTATATTGAGGTAAAATAAATAGCTTGACTATCGATGGAGAGGAAGAATGAATAGACGGGAGTTTTTAAAGTGGGTTGCCTTGACCGGAATGGTGGGGGGGAATTTTGCTACGGTTTCCTCCCTTCTTTCCGGTTGTGGTCCTAATATGAGGAAGGTTCGGGAGAGGGTCATCATTCTTGGTTTTGATGGTGTTGATCCCGGGCTTCTTGAGGGTTGGGTAAAGGCGGGGGAGCTTCCCAACTTTGCCCGATTTATGTCTGAGCTGACCTATTGCCATCTCCGAACGACCAATCCTCCGGAATCGCCTGTTGCCTGGTCTTCGTTCGCTACGGGGGTGAATCCGGGAAACCATAATATATTCGACTTCCTCATCCGCGATCCCAAGACCTATATGCCCGATATCGCCCAGGTGAGCAAGACCGACCCGGAGTTTCTCTTCGGACTCATCCCGATAAAGATGCCCAAGGCGAAATGCAATAGAGGGGGTGTTTCCTTTTGGAAGCGGGTGGTGGATAATCGCATCCCGGTGATGGTGATCCAAGCACCGGTTACCTTCCCCCCGGAGGAACTTCCCGGGGGATATATGCTCTCCGGGCTTGGCGTTCCCGACATAAGGGGCACCCAGGGAACCTACCACTATTTTGCCACCGATCTCACCGAGGAGGAGCTGGTGAACACCGAGATGGGGGGGAAGGTGGTAAAGATTGAGGTGGTAAATGGAGTGGTGGAGACCGAGATCTATGGTCCCTGGGATCCACTTCTCAAGCAGTATAAGAGGGAGAAGGGGAAGGAGATCGCTGAGGTCTCGGCAAAGCTCGATAGGGCAGAGGACCCGGACGAGATAGAGAAACTGAACGAGGAATTGGATAGGTTACAGACAGAGCTCGATGATTTAAATGAACAGCCGGGCATCCTCACCTACCCGGTGCGGTTCATCGTGGAGGAGGCTAAGAATGCGATCACCATCGAGCTTGGGGGAGAACGGGATACGATAAAGGTGGGTGAGTGGAGTCGTTGGTTCGAGATAAGGTTCCGGGTGACTCCCCTCGTTTCGGTTAAGGGTATTTGCCATTTCTATCTGAAGCAGGTGAGCCCTGCCCTTCAGGTATATATGGGTCCCATCGAGTTCGACCCCCGGAACCCGGTTCTTCCCATCTCCTATCCTGATGATTTCTCTAAAGAGTTGGTTAAGGCGGTTGGTATCTACAAGACCCGGGGCTGGGCGATCGACACCGCTGCTCTCCAGGATGAGAAGATAGATGAAAAGACCCTCCTCGAAGATATCTTCTATGTGATGGGGAAGAGGAGGGAGATAACCCATTATGCCTTGGATAATTATCCCTGGAATCTGTTTGTCTCCGTCTTCTCCGCTACCGATCGGGTACAGCACCTCTATTATCGATTGATAGATAAGGAGCATCCCAGATATGATCCTGAGCTTGCTGCTAAATATGGTGATGCTATTCTCAAGGTCTATAAGGAGGTAGATAAAATAATAGGCGAGATTTACGATAAATATGTGGCAGGACGGGATGATACGGTGTTCATCGTCCTTTCCGATCATGGGTTCCATCCCTTCCGTAAGGGGGTCAATCTCAATACCTGGCTGGTGAGGAATGGGTTTATGTTCCTTCGAGGTATGGAGAACCCCCAATATAACCTCGAGGACCTGTTCGGTCACGGAGGAGATTTTTGGCCCAATGTAGTTTGGGAGAGAACCAAAGCATACGCTATGGGGCTGGGGCAGATATACATCAATCTCCGGGGAAGGGAAGGGAAGGGTTATGTCGATCCTGCCGATTACGAGAAGGTCCAAGATGAGATCATCGCCGGGTTGAGAGAGCTTCGCGATCCTGAAACCGGTGAGCGGGTGGTTTACGATGTATATAAGAAGCAGGATATCTTCCGGGGGAAGTACTATGATAGAGCACCGGACCTTCAGGTGGGGTTCAATCGGGGCTATCGGGTTTCTTGGCAGACCTGTCTTGGTGGCATCCCTAAGGAGATAGTGGAGCCAAACACCCGGAAGTGGAGTGGGGATCATTGTTCCTTTGACACCCATATATCTGATGGTATCTTCTTTATAAATAAGAAGATAAATACAAATCATCCTCACATCACGGATATCGCTCCTACAGTGCTTCGCTATTTTGGGATTCCGATCCCAGAAGATATAGAAGGAAAACCCCTTCTGTGAATAGCTTTATATAAGAAAATACTTGCATCCTGGGTATAGTTCCTTTACACTAAAAAAGGCAGCAGAAATTTCCGAGGATAATGGCTATCCCAACTAATCTCTTTATTGTGTTAATAGGAGCAGGTGTGTTCATCTTCATCCTCGGGCTGCTTTTAGGTAAAGCTGGGGGAAGAGGGAAGCTTATTAAAGAGTTCAGGAAGGTAGAGGAGGGATATCGCAAGGATCTATCGCGAGCCAATTACCTCATTTCTGAATTGAGGAAGACGGTTGAGGAACTTGAAAGGGAGAATCAAGAGCTTGCCGATTCCTTCGTCCTTCTTCCGAGCTTGATCAAAGAGCTTCAGAAAAACCTTCAGAGCAGGAAACTGGCTCCGGTTATTGCCCAGGTGGTGGTTCATGTTTTCGATCCGGAACAGGTACTTATATTTTTCACCACCAGGGACAGAAAAGCGCTGAAGTTGGTTTATGCTGTCGGGGTCCCGCCGGATGTTATGCTTGGCTATACGATGTCCCTCTACGAGGGGAGGATCGGGCTGGTAGCCCGACGGAAGATAGTTCTTTCGGATGAAGATTTCATCACTGAAACCAGGACGGTTAGAGACGAGGTGGAGGCGACCCAACCCAGGTTTATGAGGACGGAGATTGCTGCGCCCATCCTTAATGAAAACGATCTCCTTGGAGTGATAAGCGTTGGTGGGGCGAAACTCCATCAGAAGAGGGGTAAGATGCTTCTCAAGATAATTGCCGAGGTTGCCTCGACCGCATTAGCGAACACCCTGCTCTTCAAACAGAAGGAGGATTTAGCTAATCTCGATGGCTTGACCAAACTCTACAATAAGAGATATGCTTCTTTCATTTTGGGAGATGCTCTCATTGAAGCCGATCGACGAGCCTCTTCACTTTCGATCTTTCTTCTCGATATCGATTATTTCAAGTATTACAATGATACCAATGGGCATCTGGCAGGTGATGAGTTGCTTCGGACATTGGGAAAGATCATAAAGGAGGTAATAAGGGAGGATGATATACCCGCTCGCTTCGGTGGAGAGGAGTTCTTGATAATCCTCCCTGATACCGATGAAGAAGGTGCCTACGCCTTAGCGGAAAAGATCAGGAAGAAGATAGAGAGTCATCCCTTCCTCAATGCTGACCGTCAACCATTGGGTAAAGTGACGGTGAGCGGTGGTATTGCAGTTTTTCCTATAGATGGGAAGAGCAGTGCCGAGCTCCTGCAGGTAGCGGATGAACGGCTCTATCAAGCGAAGCGGAAGGGGAAAAATCGAGTTTTTTCCATAAGTTATGGTGGCTCATAATTCTTTAAGATAGGAGGAGAGGAGTGGATATTTCCTTCGATGTCTCCCTCGTCAAAGGGGTAAAGGTGATCACTATTTTAGGGAAGAAGGTCAATTATGAAAACCTGAATGAGATGGAGGAAGAGATATTCCGCGAGGTGGAGGGGGAAGAGAGAAACTTTATCCTCGACCTCTCCCAGGTGGTTCAGATAGATAGTTTCGCCCTTGGTTTCATTATGAACCTTTATCGGCGGGTAATGGAGAAGGAGGGCATTCTCGTTCTTGTCTCTGCCCATCCTCGGGTGCGCGCCGTGCTTGGAATGGCGCGGGTGGACGAGGTGATCAAGGTTTACGAGACGAAGAAAGAGGCATTGGACGGTCTTTCAAAATGAAGAAGGTCAAACTTTCAACCGGATATGAGGTAGTCCTCGATGGGGATCTGATGGCGATAGTGGAAGCCCTTTATCGAGAGGTAGCGGTGCGAAGTGGGTTTTCCCATAGTTATCACGATATGAAACGTGAGATAGAGCTCATCGTCTCCCAGATGTCCGAAGAAGAGCGAAAAACCTATCTCACCGAGAGCCTCTTTTTGAATACGGTAACCTACGAGAATCAGATGATCGAGATGTTCCTCAAAAGACTCAAGAAGAAAGCAGAGAGGAATAGTTAACCCCTTTTCCTGAAATATCCCTCCTTTAATCTCTTAGCAAATTTCCTTAGCGCTTCGAAGAAGTAGTCTATATCCTCATCGCTATGGGCGGTGCTCACTGCCCCTAAACCATCGGCGATATTCACCCCGTAGAGTAACATCCCTATCTTCATTATCCTGACCCTGAGGGCTACATCGAAGAGCTCGGGGTTCCACAGGTCGTCGGGATAATCGAGGTTTCCTCCCTCCTTTTTCGGGAAGTGAAGCATAGAGAGAGAGCTTCCCTTGACAGCTTTGTTGGGATCACCGGTAGTTTCTGCCTCGATCCCCTCTTCTTGAAATATCTTCTTCGCCCCTTGGCGGATCCTTTCTCCTAACCTCGCCAGTTTTGGATAGACCTTGTCCTCGTTCTCTATGAGATAGGTCACCATAGTGATACCGGCGAGGAGGCTTGCTGGATGGGCGGAAAAGGTTCCTCCCTCGAATTTCACCTTTGGTTCTGCCTGAGAATCGGGATCACAAAGCTCCATTATATCTCCCCGCCCAGCAACAGCGGCTAGCGGCATTCCTCCCCCAATTATTTTGGCTAACACGGTCAAATCCGGCTTTATCCCATAAAGGGACTGGACCCCGGCTGCGGTGAAGCGAAAGCCACTTATTATCTCGTCAAAGATGAGGAGAGCACCATATTCCTCGGTGAGCTTCCGTGCCTTGGCTAAATATTCGGGTTGAGCGGGAATAAACCCCCCTCCACCGAGGACTGGTTCCACAATGAAGCAAGCAAGCCTCTCCCCGTACTTCCGGAATTTATCCTCCAGATCCTCACCGTTATTATAGGAGGTTATTATGATGTCATCGGAAGCTCCTTTATGGAGCCCCGCTGACTCCAGCCGGGAGAACCCCTCCCCTTCGTAGTAGTTTATCCCTTTTAGAAGGTAAGGGTTGGCTCCGTGCCAACCGGCACTTGCCTTGAGGACCATTGTCCTACCTGTCTTTGCTCGGGCGAGCATTACCGCATACATCGTGGCGAGGGTTCCCGAGGTGGTAAACCTGATTTTATCGGTCTTAAGCCGTGATAGAAGGATCTCAGCGAGCTCTACCTGAAGGCTGCTGGGAAAACCAGTCTGAAGACCGGCGCCGTTTTTGAAGTGGCGAGTTAGGGCGTCGAGGATAAGTGGTGGATTGTGCCCCAGGATATTAGCCATATGGCCCTGCCAGAAATCGAGATAGGTATTGCCATCCCGGTCCGTTATCTTAGAGCCAGAACATTTCACATCGTAGAGGGGAAGAGGGGGGAAAAGCCTTAAGGTGTGGCTTCCTCCTCTTATTAAGGATCTTTTTGCCCGTTCGAAGTAATTTCTTGATTGGGGATGCTTATCAAGATATTCCGCTATTAGTTCTTCTTCGAAAGGATGTAGTTTCATTTTCATTTCTCCAAGTTTTAACTCAATTACTATGGTATTTCAAGGGAGGTAAGAAAATCAAGCCTTCCTTAAAAATTTTGGGCTATATCCTCATAGAGGAGGAAAACCAATATTTAGCTTTCCCTCATCGAGATGGTATTTTCTCCTTTATAAGTTAAGAACAAATAAATCATTAACTTATGCTTAATGTTGATATTTACCCTATTTTTGGATTATAATAAAAGAGGGGAAGCGATATTTTGAAAATGGAGGAGGGGATGAAGAGAAGAGTTATCTTATGGTTATTAGTATGTGTTATTGCGGGCTTTTTTATCGCTGGTGCTGAGGGACCGAGGCGGGGAGGGACATTAAGGATTGGCATACCAGGGAGTATAGGCACGCTTACCCCCTGGGATTCCATTCATACTTCCCGGAACAAGGTATTGGCTAACATCTTTGAACCTCTGATTTTCAACGATCGTAGGACGACGAAGATCGTTCCCGGTTTAGCGGTGAGCTGGAAGGTGAGTGGGGGAAACCGAATTTTTATAATAAAGCTGAGAAGGGGGGTTAAGTTTCACGATGGTAGTTTAATGACTGCGGATGATGTGGTGGCATCCTCTGGTGTATTTCCCGACCCCGTCAGCAAGGTGGAGAAGATTGACGCCAATACAGTTAAGTTTACCTTAGAACATCCAGCGAGCAATTTCCTTTATACCCTTGCCCAGGTGAAATTTGCCATTGCACCTTTATCATCGGTTGGTGAATATGAGCGTTTGCGTATGGGTAAGGTTCTGGGAGCATTTCAGCCTGTAGGAAGTGGTCCATTCAAGTTAACCCGTTGGGTCAAGGGGAAGAGGATAGTTTTGAGTGCCTTTGATAATTACTGGGGAGGCCGTCCTTACCTCGATCGGATAATGTATCAGGTTATTCCAGATGATAGAGAGAGGATATCTGCTTTGGAACGGGGGGATCTTGACCTGATAGATATTGTGTTTCCTCGTGATCTTGATCGATTGAGGAAGAATCCCAATTTGGTGGTGAAGAGCGTGTATGGTTTAAACATCTGTTATTTAGCGATGAATGTAAGTAGGAAGCCGTTTGATGATGTTCGAGTGAGGCGAGCGGTGGAGCTGGCGTTGGACAAGTCTACCTTAGCGAGGAAGTTCGTGTATGGTGGTTATGGGATACCCACCAACCGTCCTCTTTCGCCTGCCTTTTTTGGCTTTCCGTCACCACCTGGGGTAGGGAGATATGATCCTCAAGGGGCGAGGAGGCTACTTTCTGAGGCGGGTTATCCCAATGGTTTTTCTGCCAAGTTGGTGGTTATTCCGTTTGCTCGTCCATATCTTCCTGATCCTCGGGGTTGTGCTGAGGAGATAAAGAGGGAACTTGCCCTTGCTGGGATAAAGGTGGAGGTGGTTGTCCCTAAGGATTTTGCAGAATACGAGAAGATCACCTCTGAGCAGGGGAATTTTGACCTCTGCCTTACCGGTTGGATTTCTGAAATAGGAGATCCAGATTATCTTTTGAGTTCTGTTCTTGGGGGTTCCAAGCTTGGTGGAAGGACGGCGGGTAATATAAGTGGTTGGCATGATGCTCGTTTCGATGAGAAGATACTTGCGGCGCGGAGGCTTCCCCTCGCCGATATGATGGGTAGAGTGCGGCTCTACAACGAGGCGCTCAAGATAGCAAAGGAAGAGATGCCCATAATCCCCTTATTCCATACCAAGGTCTTCGTGGTTTATAGAAAGAGGGTGAAGGGTGTAGTACCGCATCCTGCCTCTATCATTCGCTTGGATAAGGTATGGATCGCTCAGTGAGGTTTCGGAGAGGCGATAATAAGGCGGGTTATCCCCGCCTTTATTTTTTGTTTTTTTGAAGAGGTGGTTCTTCTTTAGAAGTTTATGATCTCTTCTTTCGACTTTGGTCAAAGAAAAATCATCTTTTTTTTCTGTCAAATTTGTATTGAATTTTATTCGTAATTTAATTATAATAATGTAGTAGTAAACTATAACTCATTAAAGAGGAGAATAAAAATGGGAATAAGAAGGATTGGGATTTGGGTTTTCTTGATCTTCCTTCTTGGTTTCCTTCTCGCCCCTACCCAACCACCGAAGCGAGGAGGGACTCTCACCATTGGTATCCCTGGTGGGATAAAGAGCTTATCTCCCTGGGATTCCAATTATACCATCAGAAACAAAATACTATCCAATATCTTTGAACCCCTTATCCAGAGTGAGAGGAGGACTACCAAGATCGTTCCTTGGCTGGCAGTGAGATGGGAGGTAGAGAAGGGAAACCGGGTTTTCACGATGAAGCTGAGATCTGGGGTTAAGTTTCATAATGGGGCAGTGATGACCGCGGATGATGTGGTTGCCTCGGCTAAAGTGTTTCCCCTTACGATCCGTCGAGTAGAGAAGGTTGATTCCAACACGGTTAGGTTTGTTCTTAACGAGCCGGCAAGCAATTTCCCTTATTCGATAGCCTATGTCTACTTTGCTATTGCTCCCTCTTCCTCGGTTAACGAATATCAGCGGTTGCGGAGGGCGAATAATCTCTCTCTCTTTCAACCGGTGGGAAGCGGTCCCTTCAAGCTCTCTCGCTGGAGCAAAGGGAAGGAGATCGTCCTTTCCGCGTTTCAAGATTATTGGGGAGGACCTCCCTACCTCGATCGAATAATATATCGGATCATTCCAGACGATAAGGAAAGGGTCTCCGCTTTGGAGCGGGGAGATATCGATCTTATCGATATCGTATTTCCCAAGGACCTTGAGCGGTTGAAGAAGAACCCCGATCTGGTAATGGAGAGCACCTACGGCCTCAATGTGTGCTATTTAGTTATGAACACCAAGAAGAAGCCGTTTAGCGATGTTCGGGTGAGACGAGCTATTAATCTTGCCATTGACAAGTCAACTTTAGCGCGGAAATTTGTGTATGGTGGATATGGTATTCCCACCAACAACCTTCTTTCCCCCGCTTTCTTTGGTTTTCCCTCGACCCCTGGTGTGGGAAGGTATGACCCTCAGGGGGCAAAGAAGCTCCTTGCCGAAGCAGGTTATCCAAACGGCTTTTCCGCTAAGTTTTTGGTCATTCCAGTTGCTCGCCCTTACCTTCCCGACCCTCAGGGCTGTGCTGAGGAGATAAAGAGAGAGCTTGCCCTTGTGGGTATAAAGGTGAAGATAGTTATCCCTAAGGATTATGCTGAGCTTATACGACTTGCCGGTGAGCAGGGAGATTTTGACCTTTGCCTTACCGGCTGGATATCTGAAACAGGGGATCCTGATTACCTTTTGAGCTCTCTCCTTGGAGGACCTAAGCTTGGAGGGAACCCGGCGGGCAGCATATCTGGTTGGCGGAGCAGCGTTTTCGAAGAAAAGCTCCTTCTCAGCCGGAGACTGCCTCTTTCCGATGTAATGGGTAGGATGAAGCTTTACAATGAGGCTCTCAGAATAGCGAAGGAGGAGGTACCTATAATACCCCTCTTCCATACCAAAGTTTTTGTGGTTTACCGGAAGAAGGTGAAGGGTGTGATACCGCATCCCACCTCCATTATTCGTTTTGACAGGGTGTGGATTGCTCAGTGAGACTTTGGTGATAGAGGGTATAAGAGGCGGGTTATCCCGCCTTTATCTTTGAGAGATGATAGGCGATTTTTATCGCCTCCATCATACTGTTTGGATTGGCTATCCCTTTCCCTGCGATATCGAAGGCGGTGCCGTGGTCAGGTGAGGTACGGATGATGGGAAGACCCAAGGTGATGTTCACCGCCCGATCGAAAAAAAGGGTCTTTATCGGGATCATTCCCTGATCGTGGTATAGAGCGATTACCGCATCGAACCTCTTCCAGTTTTCCGGATGGAATAGGGTATCAGCGGGAAATGGTCCTGATGCTTCTATTCCCCTCTTCTTGAGCTTTTCTATTGCAGGGCGAATTTCCTCTATCTCTTCGTCGCCGAAGGCTCCGCCCTCTCCTGCGTGGGGGTTCAAAGCAGAGATAGCTATTTTGGGCTTCCTGATCCCGAATCGGTTTTTTAACTCCTTATCCACCAATTTCGCCAACCGTATGATCTCATCCTTTTTGATATGAGCGAGGGCTTCGGCGAGGGATAGATGGGTGGTGAGGAGCACCACCCGATAATTGCCCGAGGAGAGCATCATCGCATAATCAGATACACCAAAAGAAGAGGCGAAGAACTCCGTCTGTCCCGGGAAGGGAAAGGAGATGGCGTGAAGCGAGGCTTTATTCACCGGGGCAGTAACTATAGCCTTGATTTTTCCTTCTTTGGCGAGCGCCACCGCTTTTTTAAGGTACTCCCAGGCGCATCTTCCGTATTCCCCCACCACCTTTCCTCGTTCTATTCTCTTGGGGAGGTTTTTTAAATCGAGCACTACCGGTACTTCGGCATCGGGGAGAGGAGCCCCTTCATCTATCCTGATTAGAGAGAGGTTAAGGGAAAGCCTTTCTGCCTCCTCGGAGAGGAAGGCATAATCCCCGATTATCAAAGGAGGGGGAGAAAAAATCTCCCCCTCTATTGCCTTCAGGGTTACTTCGGGACCAACCCCAGCTACATCCCCTATGGTTATTGCTACCTGCGGTTTTCCGCCCAACTTACTGGATTTCCGTCAGTTTTCCTAACCCTTCCCCTCCTCTTCTGCCCTCTTTTCCTCTTCCTGTTGTTTGTAAATGTATTTTATGTGGCTCTTGAAGAGGACGAGGTTCGGTTTCCCTTCGCGGATTATCTTCAGGCAGTTCTTATCGTACCACTCGATCATCCCTTCGATCACTTCGCCATCGGTGAGGATGAAGACGAGAGGGGTCTTGTTGGTGATCTGCTTCACATAGTAGAAGTTCTCCGCATGGGTTTGTTCTGGAGGCGGGGTCTTTTTCCTCGCCAACTTGGCGGAAGTGAGCTGGCTCTTGATCTCAGCCAGATTGGGACGGATAAGCTTTCTGTTCATTGAATCACCTCGTTATTAAGATTAGTGCCTACTGTAAGTAGCGAAATTACTGAATTTTTAATGAGCCCTTATTACCCTATTTGCTGAAAGGAGATCCTTAAATGATCTCTTGTAGTTTAATATTAATATTAATTTTTCCCTTCGGCAAGGGAAAATTCTTAAAAAGAAGAAGCATATATAATATAACTTGAGATGGATTTGTGATTATGTAATAGAGCCTACAATTGATCCTTTAAGGAGGTTCTCAATGGAGTTAAATATTAAAAAGAAAGCATTGATCACTTCCGTATTCCTTGTTTTCCTTTCCCTTTCCCTTTTTGCCCTTGATCGCGTCCCTCTCGTGGTCGATACCGATATGGGGCTCGATGATATGAGGACGATCCTTGTTCTCCTCAATTCTCCTCGTTTCTCCGTTCGAGCGATTATTACCGTTTCCGGCTCCTCTCGGGCAGAGGTGGGGGCGAAGAATATGGCGCGCCTCCTTTCCCATCTCGGTATCATCTCGGTCCCGGTAGCTCCTTTTCCGGAAAGAGCGGTTGCTATGGCGAAGACCCCTCCTCCCTGGCGGGAAGTGGCGGAGAATATGGGAGGGATTGAGCTTTCCCCTGTAATTGAGGTAAGGGCGAAGCAGAACGGGGAGAAGCTTCTGCTCAGGGTTTTGAAAGAGGAGACGGAGCCGATAACCATCATCGCGTTGGGACCGCTTACGAACATCGCCCGTTTCCTCTCAGAACATCCGGAACTTAGAGGGAAGATAAGGGAGATAATCTTTTCCGGAGGAAACCTCGGGAGGCTTTCGCGATCGTTCAATATCTCCTTCGATCAAACCGCTTTCCTCAAGGTGAAGGGAAGTGGTATCCCCTTCAGGGTGATCGGTTTTCCGGAGAGGGAGAAGAGAGGGTTTCCCGAGCTTCTCCGCGCCATTTGCGAAGGTAGGGAGTACGCTTCCCCCGTTATCGCTGGTATCTTTTCAAACGAGGAAATGAGGCGACACTTCCATCTTTCGGATGAGCTGGTAGCCCTCTTCCTCCTTAAGCCGGATATGTTTCGGACCTTCAAGCCCAATGGGGCGAAGGCTGATACCACTTGCTACCTCGCCCTGAAGAAGGGGACGGAGGATGAACTGATGAGCGTTATCGTCTCCCGACTTACTCACCTGAGGAATACCATAGGACATCGGCATTATGTAGGAGTAGAGAGGCTTTTCCCCGGGGATACCCTCCTTCCGGATATTAGGAAGGTGGCGCCGGTCGTCATCTCCCGCTACGGGCTTTATGAGTGGGAGTCGGTGATGTTGATGAACGAGCTCCATCAGCACCTTGGCGCTTATTCCATCGTTGGGGTGAAGATGGGACTTTACGCCCTCGAATTGCTCAAGGCAGGTCCAGAGGAGGTAAAGGTGGTCTCCGAAGCGGGAAGTAAGCCCCCGGTCAGCTGTCTTTCCGATGGGGTGATGGTAGCAACCGGAGCCACCCCGGGGCGGGGTTTGATCCGGGTGGAGGAGAGAGGAATCCCTTCCTGCCGTTTTTACTATCAGAATAAGGTGTTGAGGTTGGAGCTACTTCCTTCGTATAGGAAAAAGATAAAAGACGAGATAAAAAGCCTCATCGCTCGATATGGGAACCTTACCCCGGGCTATTTTCGCGGGGTGAGGAGATTTTCCCTTAAGCTATTTCGCGAGTTCGACCGAAGGAAAATATTTAAGGTAGAGTGGCTATCGGAGCGGGTTATCACCCGGCAGGCACCGCCTGCAGCGGTGGATACCATCCACAGGGATTCATTCATATCAGAGGGAAAGTAGGGACAGCCCTTGCGGCTGTCCTTATTAGCGGACAGGGACAAGCCCTGTCCCTACATTAAAAAGATGTAGTAGGGACAACCCTTGCGGTTGTCCAGAGGAAGATTGCCACCTGGGGAGGGTTATTTATGGATCCCTGATAGCGGTTGCCATCTCCCTATGAATCCCTGGCGGTGGACACCGCCCGGACAGGGGCAAGCCCTGTCCCTACGGGCAACCGCCCGGCAGGCACCGCCTGCACTGATTCATAAATTGAATGCCCGGCGGTGCTACCGCCTATATGAATCCGCGAGGTGGCAACCTCTGTAGGGACAGCCTTTATGGCTGTCCTTGTATTTTAGGACAGGGATAAACCCTGTCCCTACGGGCGCCCGCCCGCTGGGGATAATATGAAAAAATGTAGGGACAGCCCTTGCGGCTGTCCTCAGGTGACTACCGGATGCCGTGTCTCCCAATATGAATCCGTGGGGGTGGACACCCCCCTGGGGGTGGTTACCCCCCTTGCGATTGTTCGCAAAATATTGGTAAAATAATAAAAGACAGGTTTTGTCACCACGGGCTTTTAAAATATAAAGAGGGGTTTTGTAGGTATTTGTAAAAGAGAAAGGGAGAGATGGGCTCTATCTTTACCTGAAATTAAGATCGGCGTGATTTTCGCCGATAATGGATATCAGGGGAACCCGGAAAGGAGGGGATGATGTTTAGGATGAAAAAGGCGGTGTTTCCCGTGGCTGTTTTTCTTATTTTTCTTTTTGCTTTTGGGGTATGGGGAACACCGCTACAGAAGAAGAAACCCGCCAGCGCAAAGAAGAAGGAAGGTGAAGCATTTTTATTATATTTAAAGGGAATGAACCTTTCTGTTCAAGGGAAATACAAGGAAGCCATTGCCTGTTTCAGGAAGGCGATCAAGCTGAAGCCCGATTATGTAAAGGCATACTTCGGGCTGGGCTATGCATACGGTGAGCTTGGTCGCTATCAGGAGGCTATCGAAGCTTATAAGCAGGCGATCCGGCTGAAGCCCGATGATGCGGAGGCACACTTCCAGCTGGGCGTGGCATACGGTGAGCTTGGTCGGTGGTCCGAGGCGGTTACCGCCTTTAAGGAGGCGATCCGGCTGAAGCCCGATGATGCGGAGGCACACTACAATCTGGGCGTGGCATACGGTAAGCTTGGTCGGTGGTCCGAGGCGGTTACCCCTTTTAAGCAGGTGATCAGAGAGGAGATCAGAGATTCGAAGGTTTTTTCTCCTATAATGGGTATCAGGAGAACCCGGACCGAGCTAGAGAGAAAGGCGTGGCACAATCTGGGTGTGGTTTATAGTAAGCTTGGTCACCCTTACGAAGCGCATAAAGCTTTTGGAAAGGCGGCCCATGGCTTCTTTGACTTGGTGGGAACCCGTCTGGTTTATCTGGACCCCCAGGATATTTATTTTCATTCTGTTCATGTAGATTACGAGACAGTAGACAATGAGTTGATCAACTTAATCTACAAGTAGGGACAGCGGGCAACAGTTGCCATCCGGACAGGAGCAAGCCCTGTCCCTACGGGCGCCCGCCCGCGCGAATTCAGGGATGTAGGGACAGCCCTTGTGGCTGTCCGTCTTTTAGGACAGGGACAAGCCCTGTCCCTACGGGAATCGATAATGAATCCACGGGGTGGTTACCCCCGCTCGGCGGTGCTACCGCCTATATGAATCCGTGAGGTGGCAACCTCTGTAGGGACAGCCCTTGCGGCTGTCCGTCTTTTAGGACAGGGGCAAGCCCTGTCCCTACACAAGATTTTAAGGGATAAAAACCCTGTCCCTACATATATATTCTCAGATTATTTTATCTGGGCATCCCGAATAGGGATAATCGCTCCATTTCTCTACTAAATTTTTCCTAACTGGATTATTTAAAATGTATTTCACAATCTCGGATAAATCTTCGCTCTTTCGCACAATATGATCGTAAAACCGGGGCTGCCATATCTTCCCTTCGATTCTAAATTTCTTGCATAATCTATACGCTTTGCTTTTAAAGGAGCCCACGAAGTTAGATACATTCGCCCCTTGCTTCTCAGGTTGGATTAACAAATGCAAATGATCGGGCATCAGACAATAAACATAGAGGTTCACACCCGATCTATCTTTTTCTTTAATCAGACAATCTATTATCGTCTTATTAAGCTGGTCGTTTACAAAGATTTTCCTTCGGTTAAAGGTGCAAATTGTTATGAAATAAACATAGGGGAGGGAATAATCGAACCCCCTTAGCCTGGGGTTTTTCCTCTGGGGAAGATGGTTTTCTTCCATAATGTTTTTAATTTAGGAAAGACACCATATTGCTGTCAACTTAAATTGGGGCGGGAATGACGGACAGGGGCAAGCTCTGTCCCTACATGGATTAAAAAAATGTAGGGACAGCCATAAAGGCTGTCCCTACA
>JAGGZT010000068.1 GCA_021161905.1 Acidobacteriota bacterium
CCTTAATATTATGTTAAATTTTTTCTGTTAAAGATTAAACCATAACTCGTTTTTTGTCAAGAAAAAAGGGCAATTTTTATCCTTAATTCAGGAGGAAAAAACAAAGAAAGAGCAAACCGCACTCAGTGAGGAAGGTTCGAACTCTTCTTACGCTGGGCAAAATAAAAAGGGGCAAGGAATGCCCCTCTATCTTCAAATAAGGATAAGCTATCTACCGCTTCATCCTCAACCTTAGGGGAGGATAATAACGCTCAGCGGTAAGACCCCTCCCAAGAAGAAGCTGATAGCGAGCAACCATCATCCTCGTCTCAAACGAGCGGGGAAGATACATCGCAGAGGTAGCCCCATCAGCACGGAACAGGGAACGGAAGAAATCCCTGAACAAGGAGGAGGCGGAAGATAACCCCGGCTTCATCCTGAGCGAAGAGAATAAAACGCTCGTCTCAAAGGGAACGAAATCCACCGCGCCACCACCTCCTTCCTCGTCATCGTATATATCGTAGTGGTCTATCCCATAAGTGGTGTTATGATCCCAGTAGTTGTGTTCTGCCTTAAGCGATGCGGGCTGGAGATTGTAGACATCCCATTTATTGCCTTGAATCTTATTGTACCCCGGACTACCCAGAGCTCCTCCCCCAAGATCAGGAGTCCCGGAATTACAACAAAAAACACCGTGGTTTCTGTTATTGGTTATAACACAATTCGCTATCTTCTGACTTCCCTGCTCACAACTAATACCATTAAGAGAGTTTCTAATCGTAGTATTGGTTATCGTCACACTCCCCTTCGCACCGAAAGCATTGATGACATCATCTATCAACACCTCATCCACTGTGCTTGAGCCAGTTAGATTGGCCATAAATATACCCGCGTAGCAATCATCAATGACGCAATCCTTTATCTCAAGGGAGACATTCTCAGAATAAACGCCATAATTTGATCCGGAATTCTTTATGGTAACCCCGCTCAGTTCGGAGCCATTAGCACCGGCGGTGAACTCCACCGCTTTTTCTGCTCCTCCTCCATTGATGGTTACGCTCGCTTTGTCCTCACCGACAAGGTACAACTTCTTATTCACCCCTATATTCTCGTTATAGGTTCCGGCATAGATATCGATATGCTGACCCGCCTCCGCAGCGGTTATCGCCTCTCCTATGGTGTTGAAATCAGCCCCCGTCTCCCTTATCTCCACCGGTCCATGAACCTCACTGGTGGTGGTACTCGTTATTGGGGAGGTGCTTGAGCTCTTACAGGAGGAAAGCAGAAAAACAAAAACTGAACACAAACTAAAAAGGAAAAATCTCTTCATCCCTCCCCTCCCCTCCTTATATTTATTTTTGGTGATTCGTTTTCTCAAAAATAATAGACATAGGACAAACTTGTCAAGGGAAAAATACCCTTTATCTTCTACTCAACCGACCTCTCTGCTCCGAAGCAAGAACCTATCCCAGCCGAATCTCAACAAGGATGTTCAGCCAGCCCCTTTAAAAGGGGGGGCGATTGTGGTATCATCCAGAAGGATATTTGACCTCAGATGGAGAAGAAAAAGATCAAGGACAATCTAACCCCGGCGATGAAGCAGTACCGGGAGATAAAGAGGCGGCATAAAGACGCCATCCTCTTCTTCCGGATGGGGGATTTCTACGAGATGTTCTTCGAGGACGCCATTACCTGCTCCCGGGAGCTCGAGATCGCCCTCACCTCGAGGACGAAAAGTGAGGAAGGCAAAATCCCGATGTGCGGTGTTCCTTACCATGCGGTTGAGGGCTACATCACCAAACTGATAAGGCGGGGATACAAGGTAGCCATCTGCGAACAGGTCGAGGATCCGAAACAGGCAAAGGGGATCGTGCGTCGGGAGGTGGTGCGGATCATAACCCCGGGAACAGCGCTTGATTCCTCGCTGCTTGAGGAGAAGGAGGGGAACTATCTCGCCGCCATCCTCCCCGAAGAGGACCGGGTAGGTATCTCCTTTATCGAGCTCTCCACCGGCGAGTTTACTGCAACCGAGATATCCTCTGGAGATATTTGGGAGAAGGTGGTGGATGAGCTCAATCATTTCAAAACGAGTGAGCTGATAATTCCCGAGGGCATCGAGCTCCCCAACAGGATAAAGGAGGAGTTTCCCCTCATCACGATAACCCCCCTCTCCTCGTGGATCTTCTCCCCGGATTACGCCCCACGGATGATCCTCGAACATTTTGGGGTAAGTAGTCTCGCCCCGTTTGGGCTTGAGGGTTTCCCCCTCGCCTCCTCTGCCGCTGGTGCTCTCCTCCATTATCTAAAGGAGACCCAGAAAAGCGAACTCAGTCATATCGAGAGCCTCTCCTATTTCAACACCGAGGACTATATGGTGATCGACTCCGCCACGGTGCGGAACCTTGAGCTCACGAGATCAGCGATAGACGGCTCGCGGGAGGGTTCACTCCTCGGGGTGATAGACTTCACCGTAACCGGTATGGGTGGGAGGAAGCTCAGAAGCTGGCTCCTAAGACCTCTTAAGGGGAAGAAGGAGATTGAGGAACGTCTTTCCGGCGTCGAGGAGCTGGTAAACGACCCGAGAAGAAGGGAGAAGCTGAGGAGCATCTTGAAAAGGATGCACGACATCGGAAGATTGGTGGGGAGGATAAGCGTGGGAACCGCGATGCCTCGCGATCTCATCGCCTTAGGGTCCTCTCTTGCCCGGCTTCCTGAGATAAGGGAGGAGATCGCCGGTTGCTACAGCAAGATAATCGGGAAGCTCCAGGGGGAGATAGACCCCCTGGAGGATGTGAGGGAATTGATAGAAAAGGCGATAGTTGACGAACCTCCGGCAACGGTAAGGGAGGGGGGGCTGATCAAGGACGGATTTTCTTATGAACTCGATGAACTGAGGAAGATATCCCGCGAGGGGAAGGGATATATCGCCTCGCTCGAGGAGAAAGAGCGGAAGAGGACCGGTATCTCTTCGCTCAAGGTGGGCTACAATAAGGTATTTGGCTATTACATCGAGGTATCGAAAGCAAATCTTTCCTTGGTTCCCGACGATTACATCAGGAAGCAGACATTGGTCGGCGGAGAGAGGTTCATCACCCCCGAGCTCAAGGAGTACGAGGCAAAGGTCCTAACCGCTGAGGAGCGGATCGGTGAACTCGAGTATCAGCTGTTCCTCGAGGTAAGGGAAAAGGTCTCCCAGGCAGCGGGGAGGATAAAGAAAACCGCCGATGCCTTAGCCACCCTCGATGTCCTCTGCTCCCTTGCCGAAGTGGCGGTGAGGAACCGCTATACCCGTCCCAAGATAACCGAGGGGGATGAGATAAAGATCATTGCTGGTCGTCACCCGGTGGTGGAGGAGATAATGAAGGACGAGAGGTTCATCCCCAACGACTGCTACCTGAACACGGACACCCATCAGATACTGATCATCACCGGTCCCAATATGGGGGGTAAATCCACCTATCTCCGCCAGGTAGCCCTGATCACCATTATGGCGCAGATGGGTTCCTTCGTTCCCGCGGATGAGGCGGAGATAGGGCTGGTGGATCGGGTATTCACCAGGGTCGGTGCCTCGGACAACCTCGCCCGAGGACAATCGACCTTCCTGATTGAGATGATGGAGACAGCCAACATCCTGAACAACGCTACCAAGAAGAGTTTGATCGTCCTCGATGAGATAGGGAGGGGAACCTCCACCTTCGACGGGGTGAGCATCGCCTGGGCGGTAGCTGAGTTCCTCCATCACCACCCGCGGATCGGAGCAAAGACCCTTTTTGCCACCCATTATCACGAACTCGCCGATCTCGCCCTCACCCTTCCCGGCATCAAGAACTTCAATGTGGCGGTGAAGGAGTGGAAGGGGAACCTCGTTTTCCTCCGCAAGGTGGTCGAGGGGGCAAGCGATAAGAGCTATGGCATCCAGGTGGCGAAGCTGGCAGGGCTTCCCAGATCGGTGATCGCCCGGGCAGAGGAAATCCTGACCAACCTCGAGCGGGACGAGTTCACCCCACAAGGGGAGCCCAAACTCGCCGCGAGGCGGAGCGAGAGAAAAAAGAAAGAGGGGAAAGAGCAACTCTCCCTCTTCGACGACTTCGGTCATCCCATCGTCGAGGAGCTCAAAAAGGTGGATGTGGATCGGCTCACCCCGATCGATGCCTTGAACCTCATCCATCGATTGAAGAAGAAACTGGAATAGGGCTATGGACCTTGCGGAGAAGGTTGGCCAACTCTTCTTTTTACCCATACCGGGAACAAAGCTCACCTTAGGAGGAGAGCGAATACTGAGGATGATAAGGCCCGGTGGGGTGATCCTCTTCTCCCATAACTTCAGCACCGCCGAGGAAGCGCGCTCCTTTATCTCCGAACTGAAAGCCATCATCTCCCCTCCCCCGCTCATCGCCATAGATGAAGAGGGAGGATCGGTCTCCAGGTTGGGGGCGATAACCTCTCCAATGCCTTCGGCGATGGCGGTAGGGGCTACGGGAAGCGAGATATTAGCCTACCGTCAAGGACAGCTCACCGGACGGCTCCTCTCCTTCCTCGGGGTGGACATCAACTTCGCTCCGGTGCTCGATCTTTCACTCGGTCCTCCGGAAA
>JAGGZT010000069.1 GCA_021161905.1 Acidobacteriota bacterium
GATAGGGGTGGATCATTACGCCTCCCTCAAACGGCAGGTCGATGAGCTGGTGGGGGAGATAAACGGTAAACACTGTAGCTTCGGCTGGATGCCCATCTGGTATCTTCAGCGCCCGTTAGCGTTCAGTTCCCTTCTTGCCCTCTATGCCATTGCCGATGTCGCTCTGGTTACCTCCTTAAGAGATGGGATGAACCTGGTAGCCAAGGAATTTATCGCCACCAAGAGGGAAGGAGAGGGGGTACTTATCTTAAGTGAGATGGCAGGGGCAGCAAAGGAGCTCGGCGAGGCGATCATAGTGAATCCAAACGACGAGAAAGAAGTGGCTGAGGCGCTTAGGAGGGCGTTTTCTATGTCGTCTGAGGAGAAGGTGGAGGCGATAAGGAGTATGCAGTATCGCTTAAGGAGATACGATGTCAGAAGATGGGCGAACGATTTTATGGATAGACTGTTCTACATAAAGGAGGTCCAGGACGAGTTCCGGGTAAAGCGGTTGACGAGCGAACTTGCGAAAAAGAAGTTATTCAAGGACTATTTGGTAAGTAGGCGTTCCTTAATGTTGCTCGATTATGATGGGACATTGGTCCCCTTTGCCTGGAAGCCGGAAAAGGCAAAGCCCGATCCCAATCTTATTACCCTCCTCTCATCTCTTGCGGGAGACCCGCGGAACGAACTGGTGATAGCGAGTGGACGGGGAAGAGATGTCTTGGAGAGATGGTTTTCCGGTTTGGATATCGGGTTGATAGCGGAGCACGGGGTGTGGGTGAAGGAGAAAGGCGGCGATTGGGAGATGCTCGAGCCGTTAAAAGCCGATTGGAAAGAGGAGGTAATGCCCATCCTCGAGCTTTACACCGACAGGACGCCCGGTTCCTTCATCGAAGAGAAGGAGTTCTCTCTGGTCTGGCATTATCGAAAGGCGGACCCGGAGCTGGCTGAGGTGAGGACCAGGGAGTTGAAGAATGCTCTTCTTCAGTTCACCATCAACCTCAATCTCGGGGTTTTGGAAGGGAGCAAGGTAATAGAGATCCGGAATGTCAGTTTGAACAAAGGGCGAGCTGCCCTGAGGTGGCTTTCGAAGGAAGAGTGGGGATTTATCCTCGCTATGGGTGATGATTGGACCGATGAGGATATGTTCGAGGTGATGCCGGAGGATGCCTATTCGGTGAAGGTTGGTTTGGGTCCTTCCAAGGCTCGTTTTTATCTCGAGAGTAATAAGGAGGTAAGGGCTCTTCTTGGCGAGTTAGCCGAGCTTATTGAGGAAAAGTGATGGGTATTAAAGTAGCCCAGCAAAGAATAATTATAAAAACACGGGAGGAGGATTTCGATGAAGGCGATAAGTTTATTTTTCTCGGTTGCGTTTTTTATCCTTCTTCTTTTTTCCCCGGCAGGAAGGGGTGAGGAGCTTACCCTTGAGAGGGTGAGTGCTAATCTTTATCTGATCTATGGTGGTGGAGGGAATGTAGCCTTTTTGGTGACCGAAGAAGGCGTGTTAGTGGTCGATTCCAAAACCTTTCCCTATCAAGGGGAGGAGGTAGTAGCCAAGATACGCCAGGTTACCAAGAAGCCGATAAGGTATCTCATCTTCACCCATTATCACGGTGATCACATCCAGGGTGCCCAGAGTTTCCCCGAATCTGCAGTGGTCATCTCCCACATAAACACCTTGAGGAATATAGAGCGGTTTAGTCTTCCCGGGCTGGAGAGAGCGAAGAAGAGATACGGCGAGGAGCTTAAAAAGGTGGAACAGAAGGTGAAGGAACTAAGGGAGGAAAAAAGCCCCAAGCTGAAGGAGGCAGAAAAGGAGCTCGAGCTGATCCAAAGGCGACTTAAGGAATACCAACGGCTTAGATTGGTTTCCCCCGAGGTTGTCTTTGAGAGGAAGATGATCATCCGTTTTGGCGGGGAGGATGTCGAGCTTTTGTATTCAGGATGTGGTCATACCGACGGGGATATCCTGGTTTATTTCCCAAAGGAAAAGGCGATCCATATGGGTGATCTCTTATTCAACAACATAATCCCCTACATCGATCGGAGGGCAAGCTCCGATACCGAGAATTGGATAAAGATCCTTGAAAAGGTGATGACAATGGACGGGGTAGAGAAGGTGATACCGGGGCATGGAAAGCTCACCGATAAGAAGGGGCTTATCGCCCAGGCGGATTACTTGAAGGATTTACGAGCGGAGGTGAAGAAGTACATTGAGCGTGGCGCTTCTCTCGAGGAGACGAAGGAGAAGCTTAAGCTCCCCAAGTACGAGAAGATGGAGGGATATACCCGCCGCCTCTCCGCCAATGTAGAAGCAGTCTATAAGGAGATGACAAAGAAAGAGTAAATAAAATTATTAATTTTTTAAAATATAAGAAAAAAATTTTTAAGAAAAGCTTTAAACCCATCCATTCCATAGGCGTGGTGATTTGACTCTGGCTATTGTTAGTTAGGCATGGGCAAAACGAATTTTATGAAGATAGAAATTCCCTCTTTATTTCCTAAAGATACTTCAGAGGATGAATTTTGGACTATTTATAATAC
>JAGGZT010000070.1 GCA_021161905.1 Acidobacteriota bacterium
ATGCTAAATCAGGGAAGCTGAAATGGAGGTTCAAAACAGAGGATGAGGTGGTCTCCTCTCCGGCGGTCGCTGACGGCACCGTCTACTTCGGAAGCGATGATCACTACCTCTACGCCCTCGATGCTAAATATGGAAACCTAAAATGGAGGTTCGAAACAGAGGTTGATGTGGAATCCTCCCCGGCGGTCGCTGATGGCACCGTCTACTTCGGAAGCAGCGATCACTACCTCTACGCCCTCGATGCTAAATCAGGGAAGCTGAAATGGCGGTTCGAAACAGGGGATGATGTGGCCTCCCCGGCGGTCGCCGACGGCACCGTCTACTTCGGAAGCGATGATCACTACCTCTACGCCTTAGAGTGAGTCCATCCTTCATCAATCGGCTTCTTTGGAAGCTTAGCCCTTTGGGGAAGAAGGGGGAAAAGGTGCCGCGATTCATTAGAAAGCCCTTTCTAAGATCATTAATAAGGATAATACTTTCCTTAGGGATAAGCCTTGCCACAGGGGGGATAGGCTTTAAATTGACCTCAGCCTCCTCCTTCGGGGAAAGGTTTTACTCCCCGGAGGTTCAGCTGATCGCCACCCTCGCCATAGCCTTCATCTCCCCCTTCGCTCTTTATTCAGGACTGAAACAGGCAAAGCCCTATGGGGTGGGCTGGTCATATCTAATCGGAGCGAAGATCGGAGCAACCGCGGGTTTGTTCATCGGATTGGCGATAACCGGTTTTACCATCTACTACCAGGCAATGTGGATTATGGGGGAGAAGAAGCTGATCGCCGGCGCCTTCATCTTGGGGGGCTTAACCGGGCTTTTAATTGGAACGGTGGTAGGTTTGATAATGCTCCCCTTGGCGCGAATAGTTGAGGGAGTTCTTTCCTCTTAGCCCCTTCCTACTATTAACTTTTTGCCAGCAAAGAAAATATGATATAATTCTTAAGGTGTTTCATTAAGGGGGTATCAAGCTTTTAGAGATGAGGGAGTGGAGCTTATGATATTAAAAGGGGTTTTCCCACCGATACCAACGCCCTTCGAGGAAGGGGAGGTGGCTCTTGGCAGGTTAACGGAGAACTTGGAGAGATGGAACAAAACGCCGATCTCCGGTTATGTCGTCCTTGGCTCCACCGGAGAGAATGTCCACCTCACCCTTGAGGAGAAGCTCTCGGTGGTGAGAACAGCGCGCAAGGCGATACCAAAAGACAAAACGATGATCGTAGGGGCGGGCGAACTCTCAACAAAAGCCACCATCGAGATGATAAAGCAGGTAGCGGATTTAGGAGCTGAAGGTGTACTCCTCGTCACCCCTTATTACTACAAAAGTATGATGAATGGGGAGGCGTTGATAAAACACTATCTGACCATCGCCGATGAGGTGGAGATACCGATCATCCTCTACACCTACCCTCAATGCACCGGGGTGGATATCCCCCCGGAGGTGGTAGCAAAGCTATCGAAGCACCCGCGTATCATTGGGATCAAGGACAGCTCAGGTAATATCCCCAAGCTGATAGAGATGGCCCGATTGACCAGCCCCGACTTCCAAATACTCACGGGGAATGCCCTCTCTTTCTACCCTGCCCTCTGTTCTGGGGCGGTGGGAGGGATCCTCGCGGTTGCCAATGTAGCACCTGACGATTGCGTTAAGATATTCAGCCTGTTTGAGAAAGGGGAGCATAAAGCAGCAAGGGTATTGCAACAGCGGATCGCCCCATTGGTGAAGCTCACCACCACCAAATACGGCATCGGCGGTCTCAAAAGGGCGCTCGACCTCCTCGGCTATTATGGAGGAGAACCCCGGCTTCCCCTTCTTCCTCCACCTGAGGAGGCAACTACCGAGATAAGGAAAGCCTTAAGCGATCTCGGTATTTTGTGATTTGAGACAAACATTTTAAGGAGAAGCAAACTCGATGAACAGGAGGGAAAGAAGGACAATGACATTAACCCTCCTCCTTCTTTTTTCTTTGGTAGCGGTTTTCCTCCTTTCCTGCACCCCCCCTCCGTCAGGGGATAAGGAGAACGACGAGCGGAAAGAGGCGCGAATGGAAACCTTGCGGAAAAAGATGGTGGAACAGCAGATAATAGCCCGGGGAGTAAAGGACCCCAAGGTGATCTCTGCTATGCTCAAGGTACCACGACACAAATTCGTCCCCCCGGAAGAGCTTCCCTACGCCTATTCCGATCAACCCCTTCCCATCGGCGAGGGTCAAACCATCTCTCAACCCTACATCGTTGCCTTGATGACCGAAGCCCTGCACCTTACGGGGAATGAGCGGGTGCTCGAGATCGGTACCGGAAGCGGTTATCAAACCGCGGTATTGGCGGAGATAGCGAAAGAGGTATATTCCATCGAAATACTGGAAAGCTTAGCCCTAAAGGCGAGGAGGCGTCTTAAAGAGCTCGGCTATGAAAATGTCAAGATAAAGATCGGCGATGGCTACCGGGGGTGGAAGGAATACGCTCCCTTCGATGCGATCATCGTCACCGCTGCTCCCACCCACATCCCGCCACCGCTCATCGACCAGCTTAAAGCGGGGGGGAGGATGATAATCCCGGTAGGCAAGTACTTTCAAGAGCTCATCCTCATCGTGAAAACAGAAAAGGGGGTGATCAAGGAACATATCATTCCGGTAAGATTTGTACCTATGGTTGGTGAGGCAGAGAAGAAGGAACCAGAGGATTAAATATACTATCAGCAAAAGATGGCGAATTTAGCGATAAACGGAGGAAAGCCGGTAAGAACCGAGCCCTTTCCCCTTTGGCCCCCAGTAACGGATGAAGAGGCAGAGGCGCTCATCCGTGTTCTGAAAAGCAGAAAGTGGAGCACCCCTTATGGGGACGAGGTGGTAAGATTCGAGCAGGAGTTTGCCCGTTTTCAAGGAGCGAATTACGCCATTGCGGTCTCGAGTGGTGAAGGGGCGTTGAGGGTCGCCCTTCAGAGCGTAGGAATAGGTCCTGGCGATGAGGTGATCATCCCCGCTTATACCTTCATTGCCACCGCCACCGCGGTCCTTTCGGTGAACGCCATCCCCATCTTCGTCGATATCGACCCCGCCACCTACAACATCAGCCTGAAGGCTTTCGAGGAGGGGATAACCGAAAGGACAAAAGGGGTGATCCCGGTCCATTTCGGGGGGGTACCCGCTGATATGGAGAGGATACTCTCTATCGCCAGGAAGAAGGATATCAAGGTGATCGAGGACGCCTGTCAAGCCTGGGGTTCGGAATATAAGGGGAAAAAGGTTGGTGCGATCGGGGATATCGGCTGTTTCAGCTTCCAATCATCCAAAAATATCACTGCGGGTGAAGGGGGAATAGTCGTTACCAACAGCCGATCGCTTGCCGAAAGGGCGCGGGCGCTCAGGAACAACGGACGCTTCCCCGATGGCAGGTGGTATGAACATCACCTCCTTGGGGGGAATTTCAGGCTTACCGAATTTCAAGGGGCGCTTCTTTCGATCCAGCTCAAGAATTATCCCAAGGAGCAGAAACGGCGGGAGGAGAACGCCCACTATCTCAAAAGCTTACTCGACGAGATCGAGGGGGTGGAACCCTTAAAGATGGGAATTGAGGTTACCGCTTGCTCTTATCACCTTTTTATATTCAAGTATAAAAGGGAATATTTCAACAACCGGAAGAAAGAAAGGTTCCTCGAGGCACTTAATGCCGAGGGGATACCGGCATCAGGGGGGTATCTCATCCCTCTCTATCGCCAGCCATTATTCTTAAAGGGCAACTTCCATCCCCGTGGTTGTCCCTTCACCTGTCCTCATTATAGAGGGAAGGTGGATTACTCATCGCTCTTTCTCCCCGAAGCTGAGAAAGCCTGCGCCGAGGAAGCGGTATGGCTCCATCAACGCCTTCTCTTGGGTACAAAAAGGGATATCGAAGACATCGCCACCGCCATCGAAAAGATCAGAAGATATCGAGATGAACTTTAGTCGAGGTGAGGAAGATGAAGGAGAGGGAAGAAATAAGGATAAAGGAAATCACCCCAGAAGAGAAGATGAGCGAGCTCACCGCTCTTGCCAAGAGGCGGGGGATCATCTTCCAGGGAAGCGAAATCTACGGAGGATTGAACGGTTTTTGGGACTACGGTCCAGTGGGAGTGGAGCTCAAGCGAAGGATAATCGACTTCTGGTGGGATGAGATGGTGCGAAAGAGAGAGGATGTAGTGGGTATAGATAGCGCCATAATTATGCATCCCGATGTATGGAAGGCTTCGGGGCACACCGACCAATTCTTTGATCTGATGCGGGAATGCGACTCCTGCAAAAAGCGTTTCCGCGCTGACAAGGTGGAGGGGGATACCTGCCCCGAGTGTGGAGGGGAATTAGGGGTACCGCGGCAGTTCGATCTTATGTTCAAAACCTATGTCGGGGCAGAGGCATCCTCCCAGAGCATCGCTTACCTCAGACCAGAGACCGCCCAGGGGATATTCATCAACTTCAAGAACATCGTAAGCACCTCCCGGATGAAGATCCCTTTCGGTATTGCCCAGATAGGTAAGAGCTTCCGCAACGAGGTCACCCCGAGGAACTTCATCTTCCGCTCCCGGGAATTTGAGCAGATGGAGCTCGAGTATTTTGTCAACCCCAAAGACGAGAAGGACTGGTTCAGCTACTGGGTTGAGGAGCGGTTTCGGTGGTATCTCGAGCTGGGAATAAAAAAAGAAAACCTGAGGTTAAGGTCCCACGAGAGAGAGGAGCTCGCCCATTACGCCATCTCCTGCACCGATGTTGAATACCTCTTCCCCTTCGGCTGGCAGGAGCTCGAGGGAATAGCGGACAGAGGGGATTTCGATCTTTCGCAACATATCAAATATTCGAAGAAAGATCTGAGCTACTTCGATGAAGCAACCAAGGAGAAGTTCATCCCCAAGGTGATCGAGGCATCAGCCGGGGTGGATCGTACCCTCCTCACCGTGCTCGTCGATGCCTTTCGGATTGAGATCCTTCCAAACGGCGAGGAGCGGAGGGTTCTCGGATTGAGCCCAAGGGTAGCGCCGGTGGAGGTAGCGGTTTTCCCCCTGGTGCGGAAGCTATCGGAGCCAGCAAAGGGGTTGGCTTCGGAGCTTAAAAAACACTTTACCGTCTTCTACGACGAGAAGGGAGCAATCGGAAAACTCTACCGCCGTCAGGATGAGATCGGTACCCCCTACTGCATCACCTTCGACTTCCAATCCCTTGAGGACAACCAGGTCACGGTGAGGGATAGGGATACGATGCTTCAAGATAGGATAGCGATTGATTCCCTCGTCTCCTATCTCAGGGAGAAATTGAAGAAATAGTATGATAGCGAGAATAGACTGGAGGAGGTTTGAGGAGACCTCCCTCATCTTTGCTCATTATCTCTACCAGTTCGAGAAGGTAGAAGGATTTTTCTCCCATAATTATCAGGATAAAAACTCCTTTTATAAACTGGCGGAGGAACTCCGAAGGGATAAAGGAAGGGATGCCTTCCTCCTGCTTGCGGAGGGAAACAGGGAGGTTGGCTCGTCAAAAGAGGTGGTGGAAAAGCTCGAAAAAGCGGGAAAGGTTGGGGGGGTAGCTGTCATCACCGGTCAACAGGTAGGTCTTTTTGGCGGACCCGCCTATACCCTGTTCAAGGCACTTACCGCAGCGAAACTCGCTCACTTCCTCGAGGAGGAACTCAAGATACCGGTAATCCCCATCTTCTTCCTGGCTTCGGAGGACCACGATATCGCCGAGGTAAACCGGTTCATCTTCCTCAATCGGGACTATAGGCTGATCGAACTCTCCCTCCCAAGGATAGAAGAGGGACGGAGACCGGTTTCATCAATCCGGTTAGGGAAGGAGGTGGAAAAGCTCCTTGCCACCTTCAAAGCGGAGCTCCCTGCACCGGGTATTCCCCCTTCCCTCGAGGAAGCGCTCTACTCCTCCTATACCGAAGAGGCTACCTTTTCCTCTTCCTTTGCCAGGCTCCTCGCTAAGCTCCTTTCCCCTTACGGGATCGCCATTCTTGAGCCAAACTCAAAAAAACTAAAGGAGATAGCAATCCCCCTCTTCGAGCAGGAAATCCTTAAGGCAAAAGAAAGAGAAGAGCTCTTCTCTTCCCATCTAAAGGGACTAAGCGAAAGGGGATATCACATTCAGGTTCCCGGAAATAGAGGAAGGCTTAACCTATTTCTCTTGAGCGAGGCAGGGGAACGGGTAAGGATATATCTCGCTGAGGATGGGTTCATCATCGGGAAGGAGGGGGAGAAGGTTTCATCCTCTCATCTTATTTCCCTCCTCAAGGAGGAACCAGAGCGCTTCTCACCCGATGTGCTCCTAAGACCGCTCTTTCAGGATTTCATCCTCCCCACCATCGCCTATGTGGCAGGACCAGCGGAGATCGCCTATTTCGCTGAGCTTCGTCCCCTCTATACCTTCTTCAACATCCCGATGCCGGTGATATACCCCAGGGCGAGCTTCACCGTAGTGGACGATATAACCCTCCGCCTCGCCCATCAGCTCTCGCTTGCCATCCCCGAGCTCGTCTCTTCTCCAAACGAGACCCTCGATCGCTTCAAGCGCTCGTTGGTGGATACCGAGGCGGAGGAGGAGATCTCCCAATTGGAGGAGGAAACCCTCGCCACCAAGGAGAGGATAAAAGAAAAGCTCACTGAGCTCGACCCAAACATAGGGAAGAAGGTGGATTCCGCTTTAGGAAAGATCATCTACCAGCTCGAGAGGTTAAAATTGAAGATAGGGAAGGCGAATTTAAGGAGGAAGGAGGAGCTTAGAAGGAGGCTGGAACGGCTCAAAAACATCCTCGCTCCTGATAAGAAACCCCAGGAGAGGATGCTCGGCTGGGTGTACCTCTTAGCCGACTATGGAGAGAAGGTGATGGATAAGGTCTATCAGGAGATCGAACTTCCTCCTCGGGACCATAAAGTGATAAGAGTGGAGAGATAGAGAGATGAAACTCGATCTTCTTGTGGTAGGCGCTCATCCCGATGACATCGAGCTCGCCTGCGGAGGGACCATCATCAAATTAGCGAAAAAAGGATATACGATCGGAGCCCTTGATCTGACCGCGGGCGAGCTTGGAACCAAAGGGACGAGGAGAGAGCGATTAAAGGAAGCGGAAGAGGCGAAAAGGATCCTTGGCCTCGTTCATCGGGAGAACTTAGGGCTTCCCGATGGAGGGATCGAGCTGAACCAAGAAACAAGAATGAAGGTGATCGAGGTGATAAGGAGGCTTCGCCCGGAGTTTATCCTCCTTCCCTATTACAGGGGACGCCACTTCGACCACATCAGGGCGAGCCTGCTTATAACCGAATCCGCCTTTCAGGCAGGGTTGATAAAGATAAAAACCGAAGCCGAACCCCACCGTCCCCGCCGGCTGATCTACTATATGACCCATTACCAGTTCATCCCCAGTTTCATCGTCGATATAAGCGAGGAATTCGAGAGGAAGATGGAGGCGATCCGTGCTCACAGCTCCCAATTCGGAGGGGAGAAACCCCTTTTCCCCTTGAGCGGTATCGAGACCAGAGACCGCTATTATGGCTCCCTGATCGGCACGAGCTACGGTGAGCCGTTTTTCGTCCGCGAGGCGCTCGAGGTAGAGGACCCGATCGCTTTCTTCAGCAAGGTGAAGTCCGGGGGCAGATGCAACTTCCCTCCCAAGGAGGGGCTTTGCTGAGGAAGCCAATGCGGATAGGAATAACCTGCTATCCCACCTTTGGGGGAAGTGGAGTAGTGGCTACCGAACTTGCTCGCGCCTTAGGGAAAAGAAGCCACGAGGTCCACCTGATAAGCTACGCGGTTCCGGGAAGGCTGAAGAAGGAAGATCCGGTTCTCTTCCATCAGGTGGATGTTCCTCGCTATCCCCTTTTCGAGTGTCCCCCTTATGCTCTTGCCTTAGCCTCGAAGATAGGAGAGGTAGCCTGCCGTTTCCGTCTGGATATCATCCACGCCCATTATGCGGTTCCCCATGCGGTAAGCGCCATCCTCGCCCGGAAGATGCTCCCCTGCAAATCGCTAAAGGTGATAACCACCCTCCACGGAACCGATACCACCCTGATCGGGAAGGAACCGTCCTTCCTCCCCATCGTGACCTATGCCCTCGGGGAAAGCGATGCTATCACCGCTGTTTCCCACTATTTGAAGGAGGTATCGGAGAAGACCTTCAATATAAAGGACCGGGTGGAGGTGATCTACAACTTCGTGGACAGTGAAAGATTCAAAAGGATAAAGGGCATAAAACATCGTCGGCGCTTTGCCGAGGACGATGAGGCGATAATCGTCCACATCTCAAACTTCCGCCCGGTAAAGAGGGTGCTCGATGTGGTTAAGATATTCCGGCTGATAAGAGAAAAGAGAAAAGCCCGCCTCCTTATGGTGGGCGACGGACCGGAAAGGATAAAGGTAGAGGAGATGTTGAAGGAATACGGTCTTTCCCCCTATGCCAGTTTCCTCGGGGAGAAGGTGGCGGTGGAGGAGGTGCTCGGGGTGGCGGATCTCTTTCTCCTTCCGAGCGAGCTGGAAAGCTTTGGCCTTTCCGCCCTCGAAGCTATGAGCTGTGAGGTTCCGGTTATCGCCTCGAAGGTGGGAGGCATCCCCGAGGTGGTTATCGATGGTGAAACAGGCTTTTTAGCCCCGAAGGGAGCGATCTCTGAAATGGCGGAAAAGGCACTGGTTATCTTAGGGGATCAAGAACTCAAAAGGAAATTAGGCGAAACCGCCAGAACCCGCGCCAAAGAACTTTTCTCCCCTGAACAAACAGTAGATAAATATGAAGCCCTCTATCGTAAGGTATCCCAGTATTGAACCAAGTTAAACGATAATAGCCGAAACCTTAAAAAACATATTTCAAACCATAAAACAATTCCTCCCTTGTGCTTTGAGGAAAGGTTAAAATAGTATATAATCTCAACGGTTAAGATAATAAAACGAGAAACGAGTGGGCAAAGCAGGAGGAAATGGAAAGGGGATCCTATGAGGCAGGAGAAAAAAACCGGGCGTAAATTCTACATCACCACCGCAATAGACTATGTGAATTCAAAACCACACCTGGGCACCGCCTACGAGAAGATCGTGGCAGATGTCATCGCTCGCTACCACCGCCTTTTGGGCGACGACACCTTCTTCCTAATGGGGAATGACGAACATAGCCTAAATGTGGCGGCAAAGGCGAAGGAGCTCGGGCTCGATGTGCTCGAATACTGCGACCAGATGGAGGAGGAATTCCGTCGGGTATGGGAGAGGCTTAATATCTCCTTCGATGACTTCATCAGGACAACCGAAAAAAGACACGAGGAGACAGTGCGAGATGTCCTCTCCCGGGTGTATGAGAAGGGAGACATCTACCAGGGAACCTACGAGGGATGGTACTGCGTCTCCTGCGAAGCCTTCTACCGGGACAAGGACTTAATCGATGGCCTCTGCCCCTTACATCAGAAGAAACCGGTCTGGATCTCGGAGAAGAACTACTTCTTCTCCCTATCCAAGTATGAGAAACCTCTTCTTAAGCTCATCGAGGAGGAAAACCCTGATTTCATCCGTCCCGAGATCAGAAAGAACGAGATATTGAGCCTCATTCATTCCGGGCTCGAGGATGTAAGCCTCTCCCGGTCGAGCACCCATTGGGGCATCCCCCTACCCTTCGATCCGAATAATGTGGTCTATGTCTGGTTCGACGCCCTGATCAACTACCTCTCCGGTGTAGGCTACGCCACCGACAAGGAGAGATTCGAGCGCTATTGGCCCGCTGACCTCCACCTGATCGGGAAGGACATCACCCGGTTCCATTGTGTGATTTGGCCCGCCATCCTGATGAGCGCTGGGATCGAGCTCCCGAAGAGCGTTTTCGCCCATGGGTTCATCACCATCAGTGGGGAGCGGATGAGCAAAACTTTGGGTACCGCCTTGGATCCCCTCGAGCTTGCTGATAAATACCATGCGGATGCCGTCCGCTACTTCTTGATCAGGGAGATACCGCTCGATCGGGACGGGGATTTCTCCATAGAACGGTTCCGGGAGCGGTTCAATGCGGAGCTCGCTAATGATTATGGGAATCTCCTCTCCCGTACCATCACGATGATCGAAAAATATAACCAGGGGAGGATCATCCCCCCGAAAAAGGACGACGACGAGAAGCTGAAGGCTAAGGCGGTTGAGGTCATCGAGCGGTATCGAAAGAGAATGGACGCCCTCGAGCTTGAGGAGGGGATAAAAGCCATCTGGGAGCTTCTTCGGGCGGCGAACCTCTACATCGACCGGGAGAAACCTTGGGAGCTCGCTAAACAGCAGGCAAGAAGAGAAAGACTAACCGCCGTCCTCTATAATTTGGCGGAAAGCCTGAGGAAGATATCGATCCTCCTCTACCCGGTGATGCCGGAAAAAACAAGCGAAGCACTCGCCCAGCTCGGGTTGGCAAAACCGGCTGATGAACTCAGCATAAAGGAAGTTGAGGAATGGGGCACGATACCAGCGGATACCCGGGTTAGGAAAGGAGGACATCTCTTTCCCCGGCTTTCTTAAGCTAAGAGGAGAAAGATGGAGGATAAATCCCTTTCTTTTGAATTTCGCATCCTTCGGATGACGATGCTCGTAGGCGCTATCTACGACCTCGTCTTCGGGGTGCCGATACTCCTCTTCCCGGCGAGATTAGCACCGTTGATAAACCTTGCGATGCCAAAGGAGGAGATATATCTCAGGTTATGCGGCGTCTTCCTCATAATGGTCGCCTTCTTCTACTACCTCGCCTTCCGCGATCTCGAGCGATATCTGGGAAATGTTGCCGTCGCTATTGTTGGGAGAGGCTTAGGCGCTTTCTTTTTCTTCATTTTTTACTTCTTTCTCCACTACCCGAAGACCTTCTTCCTTCTCGGGTTGGTCGATCTCACCTTCGCTGTCATCCACTTCCTGTTCTTAAGGGAGGAAGGACGAAGCCTATTTATACCGCTTCTCCTTGGGAGAAGATAAGGAGGTTTTAAATGAGCCAACTGCTTCCGGGAAGGTCAGCAGACCCTCCATTTAAAGAACCCCCTGCCGAGTTGATAGAAGAACTTTTAAAGGAGCTAAGGAGACATCATCCAGCAAGGCTCCTCGATGTCGGCTATGAAGGGGGGAATTACGCCTCCTTCTTCAACTCTTTGGGGATAAAGCTCACCCTACTCGACCTCCTTAAAGAGATAAAAAGAAGGAGGGACCTCGCCTCCACTCCTGAAGGAAAAAACCTCACCTACCTTCCCGCTATCTTCGGGGAACGGGAATTCCCTCGGGACCATTTCCACGCCATCGCCTGTTTCGATATCCTATCCTTCCTCCCCTTCAGGGCAGCAAAGGAGACGCTCAAGTTCTTAAAGCGACATCTCGTTTTCGGGGGATTGCTCCTTGCTACCTTTCCCCTTTCCGCTGAGCCTCCGCTTCCTGGTTTCAGCTTCACCAAATACAGCAACCTCGACATAGAGACCCTCTTCTACGACTTCAGCTCGGCAAGGCTGACCATCCTCTCGGATGGAACGAGGAAGATAATAGCAAGAAAGAGGTAGATGGAGAGGCTAAAAATAGTAATCGGCATCTTCCATCAAAGCCCTACCTGGACCATCCCCGATTACTGGGTCGAAGAGATAAGAAAACGCTGTCTTCAAGCGGAAGTGATACCGGTAAAAAGTAGGGAGGAGCTCGAACGAGAGATAGAGGATGCTGATATCTACTTCGGCTGGGCTCTTCCCGGGGAGGTCCTCCGCCGGGCGAAAAAACTCCGCTGGATCCACGCCTCGGCTGCTGGCATCAGGAGACATCTCATTCCTGAGCTGGTAAACTCGGAGATAATCTTCACCAATTCGAGGGGGGTATTTTCCGAACCCATCGCGGAGTATGTCATTGGAGCGATGATCTTCTTCTCTCGCTCCTTTAATCTTGCCCATCGCTTTCAACTGGAGAGGAAATGGGCACAGATCGAGATAGTATCGGAAGGAGGGCTCTTCGAACTCAGAGGGAAGACACTCGGGGTAGTAGGCTACGGAAGTATTGGGAAAAAGGTGGCAGAAAAGGGAAAGTGCTTGGGGATGAAGGTGATCGCCATAAAAAGGCATCTTACCGAAGAGACTTCAGAAGAAGGAACAACCCTACTTCCTAAAGAAAAGCTTCCCACTCTATTAAGCGAATCCGACTTCGTCGTTCTCACCCTACCCCTTACCCCGGAGACCAGAGGGTTGATCGGCGAGGAAGAGTTAAACAAGATGAAGAAGACTGCTTATCTGATAAATGTCGCCCGAGGAAAGATAGTGGATCACGACGCTCTGGTGAAAGCCCTCTCTAATGGGAGAATAGCTGGTGCTGCTCTCGATGTCTTTCCTGAAGAGCCACTTCCCAAGGAAAGCCCCCTATTCACCCTGAAGAATGTCCTTATCACCCCTCACATCTCCGGGATAAGCTCTAACTACTGGGAACGGGTAGTAACCCTCTTTTCGGAGAATTTCCGCCGTTTCGTCAAGGGCGAACCGCTTCTAAACATCGTTGATAAGAAGCTGGGGTATTGAGATGAGGAGGGATATAGATAGGTTAATGAAAGAAGAGGGGATAGACCACCTCATCCTCCTCGGCGAGCCCTCACACTCGCCAAATTTAGCCTATCTCCTTAAGGGAGCCAAGCTATCCTTCGCCATCCTGGTAAAAAGAAGGGGAGAAAAACCAGTCCTCATCTACAACCCGATGGAACGGGATGAGGCACGAAAAGTGGAAGCAGAGCTTATTCCCCTCTCCCAGTTTTATCCTGCCCTTCGCTCAGAGGAAAAAAGGGAAGGGGAGGAGGCGCTTCTATTTGAAGCCATCCGTTCCCTCAAAGTAAAAGGGAGGGTCTATTTTGCAGGGAAGGTGGCGATAGAGCAATATTACCCCATCCTCAACGCCTTGGGGAAGGAGTTTCCCCAGATAGAGCTGGTCAGTGGCCCCTCAAAAAATGTAATAGCCCGAGCGCGGGAGACAAAAGACGAAGAGGAGATAGAAAGAATAAGGGAGGTAGGGAAAAAAGCGGAGGGGATTTTCTCCTCGGTGGTAGAGCTCCTTAAAAGCCTCGAGGTGAAAGAGAACATCCTCTACACCGAGGACGGGAAGCGGATGACCGTGGGGAGGATGAAATCCTTCATCAGGATGAGGCTCGCTGAGGAGGGGCTTTTAGAAGAGATCGATACCATCTTCTCGGTGGGAGGAGAGACAGCAGTGCCCCACAATTACGG
>JAGGZT010000071.1 GCA_021161905.1 Acidobacteriota bacterium
GAGGATTATCCTTCCTCGGGCTATCCTTTCTATCTCGGTCGCCATCTTCCGAAAGCCTTCGTCCGATACCAGATGGATGAAAAGGCTCACCGCAAGCACGGTATCAAAGCTCTTATCCTTGAAGGGGAGGTTTTCTCCATCAAAGTTTACCAAGAGAGCGCCCTTTCCCTTTGCCTTTAGGAGCATAGGAAGGGCGAAATCCGCTCCTACTTTAATAAGGTTTTCCGGTATTGCAGAGAGGATCCTTCCATCGCCACAGCCTACTTCGAGGATTTTTCCATTATCTTCCCCATATTGGTTGAGAAGGGAACGAAGTGCCTCTTTTTGGGCAAAATCAGTATTTTCAAGCTCTGAAATAGCAACTCCAAGGCGCATAACCCGGTGAAGCCCGGAGAACTCCTCTGCCCGTTTTTCCCAGAAGTAATGGAAGGAAAAGGTTTTTAACTCTGGGATCTCCGCTTTTACCAGTATCTTTCCATCTTCCATCATCTCCTCGGAGAGGATTCGGTAATGATGGCGTTGAAGCAGTTCCCTCAAGCTTTCCCGTGATTGGATGTTTATATGCCCAACAAAGCCAAGCCAGCCAAGCCGTGCCCGTTCCCCAGGATCGGCAGGGAGGGATTTCTTCCTCTCCCTATGTTTTTCCCCTATAGGGGTATGAATGATCAATCTCGCCCCAGCTGAGGCTATTTGGGGAAGCTTATGGAGGAGGATATCAAGTTCCCAATCGTAGAGATGTTCGAAGACATCAGCCATTACGATGACATCGAATCTTCCCTCTTCCTTGAGCTGATCGATATTCAGTATGTCGAGTTTTTGCACCTTGGCATTTGGGGTCGAGGAGATGAGCCTTTGAGCATAGCGGACTGCATCAGCGCTATAATCGATGCCAAGGGCAAATTTTACCCTTTTTGCTGCCTGATAAAGGAGTTCCCCTCTCCCACAACCGATATCGAGTAGGCGGTCTGACGGGACAAGCTGGCAGGCGGAGAGTATGCGGGCGATTCGGGGATAGAGTGCTTTCCCTCGGCTTTTTTTGAAGAGCGCTACCTCCTCAGGACCGCCGAGCATATTCTCGAGATAATACTCGTCGTAAGTGGCCTCTGCCAGGCGGAAGAAACCTGCTCCTAAGTCGATAATCCTTTCCCCCTCTTTCTCCTCCTCCCTTTCCTCTTCTTCACCTAAATGAGCGATGATCCTTTTCACCAGTCGTTCGCCGTTTTTACTCCAGTCGAGTTCTTCTTCTGCTTTCTTCCTTGCGTTTTTCCTCATCCGGGCGAGGAGATCCCTCCTTTCAGCAAGGAGGAGCATTTTCGCTGCGAGATCGAGGTGATCGACCTCGAACCGGGGAAGGAGGTAGTCCGAGGGAAGTATCTCCTTGACCCGGGCAAGAAGACCGGTCTCCTCATTTTCCACCCATTCGTTCATAGCTGGAGCATCAGTGGTAATGACGGGGATCCCCGAAGCAAGTCCTTCCAGGATGGTTAAACCTAAACCCTCTGCCTTCGATGGTTGAACAAGGACATCGCCTCGATGGTAGAGTCCAGGAAGAGGAAGACTTTTCTCTACCACTTCAATTGCAGGATGGGAGGAGATGGCTTCCTGAACCTCTTCGGGATAGCCGGTAAGTGGACGTTGGGTATGGATGAGCAATCTCATCCTTTCGTTCGCCCGGAATGCCTCGAGGAAGGCGGAGACCACTGCCTTGGTATTCTTTCGCTCTCCTGCTCCGCCCCAACCAGCATTATGGAAGAAGACAGTGAGTTCATTCCCCCTGGCTTTGGGAAAAAGCTTCCAATTTACCCCCCAGCGGTTCAGAATGAGTTTCTCCTCTGGTATTCCTTCGTTTAGAAGTAGCTGGTAGCAGATCCTGGTAGGGCAGATGATGAGGTCGCATTTTTTGTAATGGGGTATCTCCTCTCGCTTTACCCAGTCGATGGTGAGATAGCAAGCGATGGGGATACCGGCGTTATTTAGAGCGTCGATCAGTTCAAACTGCCGTTCTTCGTTTAAGATGACGATGTCAAGGTTATTTTCATACGCCCAATCGACGACCCTTTCTTCAGGGATGAAATAATCGAGGTTTATCTCCAGATTTTCGGTAACCCACTCTCCACTCACCTCAGGGGGGATGAAACGGACCTTCCCCGGTGCTATCGGTACCGGTCCCGGTCGGGCAAGGAGGAAGGTGTTCGCTCCAGCAGAGGAGAATGCTTCAAGCATCGCCCGGGTTACATAGGCTTGCCCTCGGGGAAACCAGCAGGAGATAAAGCCGATATTGTATCTACCTTTATAGTCAAGCGTCATCTACCAACTACCGCAATACATTCCATTTTACAGTTTTTATGATATCACGTTTTACGCCAAAGAGGTAGAGCGAGGAGAGCGGTGACGGTAATAGCGGGTAAGGAGGAGGAGAAAAACTAAGAGAATTAATGCTGACAGTGATATTCCCTTTCCCAAAAGGTAGCTCTTTGGCTTAAAGACGAACATTATCCGATGCTTGCCCGGGGTGAGATAGATCGCCCGGAGAATATAATTTGCCCTTAAAATGGGAAGCTCCTTTCCTTCCCCTATCTCATAAGCCTTCCAACCAGGATAATAGATCTCGGAGAGGACGAGATAGCCAGGAGAAGCAAGTTCCGCGGTTATGATCATCCGATTCGGCGATGAGGAAATTATCTTTGTCCGTGTTTCCCCTTTTTTGTTTGAAAGGGTGCCTATTCTTTTCTCCAAGATGACCGTTTTTCTTGGATCTATCTCAGTTAACCGAGTAAGTATCTTCCCTTCCTCGGCTATCACCTCTGCCTGATGAACGATGAAAGCCCGAGGTAGAACCTCCTTGTTCTCGTAGATATGGATGGTGAGGGCTCTCCCCTTTTTATCGAGTGTCTTTTCTCGGAATACTTCGGAGAAAGCGGGGTTACTACTTTCCTCTTTAGCTATGATGTATTTCACATTGAGGAGGCTTAGAAGGTTGAGGTTCTTTATATCCGAAAGCCTCACCCGTTGGATGGGAAGCATTTCCCCTGGTGATGTGTCCCTAAGCCCGGCGATCAGGTTGGTAAATTCAACATACCGCCTGAGGACAAGGGGATGGGCGCCAGTTATCTTCTCTATACTGTAATGGCCGGTGAGGTGTTGCCTTGTCCGCACCAGATCGAGTATCCGAAATTGGGATTTATCGCTTTTTAGGAACTCTATCGTCGGTATTGGAGCGAAGACCTTATTTAAACTTTCCGTCTTGGTGAAGGGAAGATGAAGTATGAAGAGATCGACGATGATTATCGCGGTGATAAGAAGAAAAAAGGATCCCCTTTTGAGCTTCCCTTTGAGGAGATAGAAGATGGCGATTCCCCCTCCTACAAAAAAGAAGAGGAAGGAAAGTAGATTTTTCCGGAGAAGATGGTAGAAAAGAGGGACCTTGGCGGAGATGAACGCTCCCTTTTCCTGATAGAAGGTGGTACCGATCTTCTTTATAAAGCTCATCGCCGGTGAAGGAAGGAGGATAATAAGGGCTCCGATTATGAGGCTTAGCCCAACGAGGATTATGATCGTCAGGCGAAGTTTTGTTTCCTTTTCTTTCCTCTCTTCGCTTAAGAGCCAATCGGTGCCCAATCCGGCGAGGATAGCGAGGGCAAAACCGTAGAGGAAGAGGTAGGTTGCCGGAATGCGAAAACCGCGGAAGAGAGGAATAAGGTAATAGCATAAGGCGAATAACGGGGTACTTCTTCCTAAAGAGAACAAAAGGGCAAAGGAGCCGAGGACGATGAAGATGGTTTTATGCCTTCCCCGGGTGAAGATAATGCCCAATCCGGCGAGGATCAGAGGCAGGATGCCACAATATAGTCCAAGCTCCCAGTAATTGGGAGCGCCGAAGTAATCTCCGTTTACCGGACTTCCGTAAATGGTAGGGAAAATGGCGGTTATAAGGTGACGGATGGGTAGGGAGAGCGAGGAGGCATAGCTTAGACTTGCCTCCGTTCTCGTGGTCATCTTTACGAACTCTAATTGGGGAAGAAGACCCCCAAGGCTCAAAGGGATGAATATAGCTAATCCGCAAACCGCAGTGATGGCTCTTTTCTTTAAGATCGAGATATCTCGCTCTTTCTTGTAGAGGAAGACCAAGCTTAGGGCGAAGTAAAGGAAGAGGGCAAAGCTTGAATAAGCGAAGAGCTGAGGATTGCTTCCGGAAAACTGGAGGAATAAAGCGAGAGCAAAGAGGAGAGTGGTAATCATCCTGGGGTTAAGGATGAGTGCTTCAGTAGCCAAGAAAACGAGGGGAACGAGGGAAATGACGACGAAGTTATTCAGCTGTCCTACCCCAAGTCGGTTCATCAGGGGAGCAGAGAAGGCGAAGATGATGCCCGAGATGAAGCTCGCTTCCCTTGAGAGCCCGATCTTTCTCCCGAAGAGATAGGTGAAAAGGCAGGCAGCGAGGGTATGGAGGAAGAAGAGCAGGCTGAAAGCAAAGCCGAGAGGAAGGAAGAGGATGAGGAAGTTTGGAAAGTAGAAGTAAGTCGGTCCCAAGGGATCGGCAATGAATGGAGCCCCTGAGAAGATGAGGGGGTTCCATAAAGGAAGCTCGTGATAGAGAGAAAAGCTTTTTGTTATAAATTCTTTGAAGAAAGCGTATTGGGTGATTAGGTCAAAGGCAGGAGAGAAGATTCGGTCGGGTTGAGTAAGCGGTTTGGAGAAGAAAAGAAGAGAGAAGAGAAGAAGGAGCACAGGAAAAGCGATCCCTTTCCCCCTCGTTTGAACCATTCTTTTATCTCCTCAGGGCGAAGAAGAGTCGGAAGATATTCCTTATTGCACTGGGCACCCGACGAAGAACCCCTACTCGGGAGCCCCGTTTTTCCACCACCACGGTGGGGATTTCCTTCTTGGGGAGCCCTGCCCGCTCCGCCCGGATGATGAGCTCTGAAGCGAAGATGTCCTTTTCCGTTTGGCAGAGGGAGACAATGGGGAGGATTTTGCTTTTGTTAAACGCCTTGATTCCATGAGTATCGCTCCCCTTGAATCCCAAAAGGATCCGGAGGAAAAGGTTGAACCCAGCGGTTATCGCCCGACGAATAAATGGTCGCTCATCCCTCGCTCCGGGCGCCCGTTTTGAGCCCACGATCACATCGTAGGTGGAAAGGAGGGAAAGCGCTTCCTTGAGAAACCTTATATCCCAATAATCGAGCTCAAAACAGACGATGCGCTCTCCTCCTGCGGCAAGGATGCCTTTCTTCAAAGCACGCCCATAGTTAGGTTCATCGGTGGTTATCACCTTTATTCGCTTGTTATCTTCAGCGAGTGCTGAGGCTATCTCCCTTGTTTGGTCGGTACTCCCGTTTTCGCTTAGGATGAGTTCGTAATCTATCTTTTCCTTCTCGAGGGCTTCCGTAAGCTCGGAGACCGAGCTTTCAAGGAGTTTTTCCTCATTATATATGGGGACTATTATGGAGACTTCTGGCATAGGCTATCCTTTTTTCCTGAGAGGTTGTGCAATTACCTTGATCACCTCTATCTCTCTGTTTTCGAAGACGGGGATAAAGAACCTCCCCGCCTCGAACTTTTCCCGATTAGGATAATGGCTTTCCCTCTTTTTGTAAATAACAATGTAGTCAACGCCGAGGCTGCGGAATATATGGTGAGCTTTTTGAGGGTTTTTAGTCTCAAAGGCATAGTTGAGAAGGCGGAGGACATCCTCATACAGCTTCTCCTGGGTAAGGAAAACCCTGGAGTATCGAGGGTCGAAGAAGGCGGTGCGTCTTTTGCCATACCAGGCTAAGCGTCGGGTGAAGTCTATGGGCTTTGGTTGAACCTTAGCGGGAAGGGGCGTCATCCGGTATATCCAGTGGTAAGCCTGGTACTCCACCTTAGGAGTGATCCAGAAGTAGTACGATTCAAGGAAGATGCCGCAGGCACTGTAGATAACAGCGGAAAATCCTATGAAGGCGAGGAATAAGGAGATCAGCTTTAGGTTCTTCCTTATAAGGAAGAGGATTCCCCATATTATCATCCCAACGATAAGGATGAAAAGCTGAGCCATTTTCACCCTTCCTGAAGATATTTCTATCCCTGCCCTATGAAGGATAAGGGGGAAGAGGAGGGTAAAGCTAAGGAGAATGAGGAGGGCTGTTGCGAATAGGAGGTGATAGAAGGTGCGATATCTTTCAATAAAGGAGCGAAATCGGCGGGAAAGATCGTCGATCCCGGCGAAGAAATGGGTGGCGAAGAGGGCGAGGGCTGCCCAAACGATTAAAGCAACCCGGACGATTACATTGTTCGGTCCGGAATATCCTGGACGGAAGAAGGTCATCAGTATCCCACCACCAAAGATGAGTGAGAGGAGAAGACGATTGAATGGGGTAGAGAAGGCTTTCCTCCTTATAAGAAGTAATCCGAGGACCCCGAAGATGATGATGGGACCGAACTCAAAGAAGTAGTAAAGGGGAGCGTCGAGCAGATTGGTGAGGTTGCTTTCGCCGAAGAAGTGGGCGAACAAAGCCCCATTCAACAGCCCCCCGGTTCCTGCGATTTTAAAGACGAGCTGTGGCTTTGCCAAATTGCTTTTAAGGGTAAGGATAAAGGGAAGGGCGAGGAGCCCTCCGATGATCCCGGTTATTAGGAGGAAGGTAAGCTCCTCTTTCCATCTTTTTTCCCACAGGGAGAGGGCGAGTTCGATCAAAAAGAAGATGAAGAGCCCTACAGCGAGCCCAAGGGTGACATAGCTTGAGAGAGCGGGGGCAGAGGCAATAAGTAATCCACCGATCACAAGGTAGCCTCTTCCCCCGGTCCTTCGAAACCTTAAGAGGAGGAAAAGGTAGATGACAGCGACTATGAACCCAGCTATGTGCTGGGGTACCCAGATCAGGTTCACATAGAAGGAGTGGATCGACTTCGCCCGGAGATCAGCCCAGAAATCGACATATTTGCTGGGGATAAGAGCGCGGATGGTGGCGAAGTTTAATCCTATGCTAATTCCCCTTTTCACGATGAGATTTTTAACAATATGGATGAAGACGAAGACGATATCGAACCCGCCAACCAAACTGAGGGTGGCAGTGGTAAGGAGAGCTGGTTTTTCCTCTCCAAAGTATTCCCGGGCAAGGAGATAGAAGGTGAAAACGAGGAGAAAGGGGAGAAGAAGGGCAAGGGCAAAAAGGGTGCTCAATATGTCCAGCCGAAGGTGAGCGATTTTGACCAAGGCAGCGCCCATTATGTGAAAGAAGTAGAAGTACTCCATAGGATAGGGGTCGGCGATATAGGGGTTTCCTGGTGGGAGCTCATTTGAGTTTAAAAGGGCAAGTCCAACATACATCCTGTTCATCCAGTCGGATACTGCGGTACGGTGGACACCGCGAGCATCCTCGTATCCATGGAAGGCGATGGAGAGATATACGAGCAATGTCAGCACTAAGGTAATGATAATGAGCCACTTAACCTCGCTTCGTGCGATCGGCTTGATATCCTTCCGTTCCTTCTTCTTAAGAAGAGAGCCGAGGATTAAAAGGACGAATAATGTAGCCAAGGAGAGAAGGATATAACTCCGGCTGAAACGATAAAGCCTTCCTCCTATAAACAGGGTTAACGGGGTGATGCCGAGGCTTATACCGATAGAGAGAACAAGTGTTCTTATGTCGAAGAGTCCCCGGTACTCACCGATGAGAAGGAGAGCAAGAGCGCCTGGAACGATTAAGAGGAGGATTATTCCCCCCAGGCTGGAAAGAAAAGGCGAAGAAAAAGCGGAAAGCCCGAAGCCGATGCCCATTGCTATCCCTATCTCTATGAGGACAGCTTTTTTCTTTCCCTTCATCCCAAGTATTCCCTTTTTCTCCGGGCATTATAATAGTTTATCGACAAATACATTACAACCGGCTAAGGAGACGGAAGGGGATGATGAACTTATCGATGACGAGCTGTTTGAACCCCGGATATACATCCATATGGACATATCCCTTCAGGAACGCCCAGTATTGGATAAAGAAGAGCCCGTTATAGAGAAGGAAGAAGTAGGTTATCCTCCTGACCCAGTTGAATGAGTATCGCTCCTCAAGCCTTTTATAGAATGAAGCGATGCCAAAGGCGAAGATGAGGCCGGAGGAGATTAACCTCCTTGCCCCAAAGGCTTCTCCTGCCCACCATTCGCAAACGGCGCTTGCGAGATAAAGCTGAAGGGAAAGTCCGAGAAGGAGATAGAGCGATAAGGTTCTCCTCTTTCTGGGTACGAGGAGGAAGCCGAGGAGAGCAAGTCCATAAAGCGGAGTCCAGGTGATGAGCCCGTGACGACGAGAAAAGAGGAGTCTGTGAAAGGCGGGTTTAAGGAAATAGATGAACCCCGATGTGTAAGGGCGAAATTCGTTCTGAGGGATGAGGAGATATTTATCATATATCGCTTTCCAGACGAGGGAATGAGGGGAGAAAGCGAGGACGAGGAAGAGGAGGAATAGCAGATGATTCAGGAAAAGCTTTCCTACCTCTTTTAGCTTCCTCCTTTTGAGGAGCTGGGAGTAGAGTATCAAGGACTCGACCAAAGGGATGGCGAGGAAAAGGGAATTCTGCCACCGCACCATAGAGGCGAGTCCCCCAAGCAATCCAAGTACTGCCCATTCCCTTGCCTTCCGTTTTCCTCTTGTTTTATCCCAGTAAGAGAGGAAAAGGGAGCTTACGAAAAGCGAAGTCATATGGGAATAGGAAGGGGAGGCTAAGGAGTAGTAAAGGGCGTTCGTTCCCAGCCAGATTCCCAGGGTAGAGTAGAAGGATATCTTCTTTGGGAAGTAGCGGTTGAGGAAGCGGTAGATGATGATGGCAGCGAGGAAGGAGTAGAATATGCTGGCGAGGCAGTAGCCCCCCTCGAGGAAAAGACGGGGGAAGTAAGGGCTTCCTTGAGGAAGGAAGGGAGAAAAAAGGAGGAAGAGCAGATAGCCTAAGAGGAAAAAGGGAGCTGCGAGAAGTGCTGGACCGAAGGCGAATGGACTGGGGGGGTACCCGGTGCGGGGTACCTTAAGGAGCCCCCAGCCGATGGTGTCGTCGAAATCGAGGTAGTTATTGCTTAAGTCGAGATCACGATCGAAGATGAGAGAGGGGAGGTAGATGTAGTACATTATCCCATCCCCTGCTACTAAGTGGTTAGGAAGTCTCTTTGGGAGGAGGATGCGGAAGCCAAAATAGGTGAGGCTGAAGAAGACGAAGATGAGGAAGAAAATGAGGAGGTGGTTATTCCACACTTTGCTCAGGGTTTTCCCTTCCTTAGCCATTTTTTGTCTCCTCTACAAAGGGTTTATAGAATCGGACAAGCTCCTTTGCTACTTCGCTAGGAGAAAATCGAGAAAGGAAGCGTTTTCGCGCCTCCTCGTCCCATTTCCCCTCTTCCTTTAGGAGCTCGCAGGCAGCCAAGCATATCGCCTCAGGGGAACGGGGAGGTACCACTCTTCCTAAAAGTCCCGGCTCAACGAAGGCGGAGATGCCAGTGGTTTCAGTGACAATAAACGGGGTTCGGACTGCTACCGCCTCCGCTATCACCCGGTTCATCGCCTCGAGGATTGAAGGGACGACGAGAAGGTCTGCTCCCGCGAGATGGTCCCTTCCTTCGGAGAAGTGTATCCCTCCGGCGAAGATGACCCTGTCCCTTACCCCGATCCTCTCGGCAAGGAGAGAGAGGTACTCCTGATAATCACCGAAGCCGGGCACCTTGGTGGATGGTCCACAGATGAGGAGTATCGCCTCTGGTATTGAGTTTATAATCATTCTGAAGCCAGAAATGAGGTAGTGGATCCCCTTGAATGGATGGAGCCTCCCTAAGGATAGGATTATTTTTCTATCTTCCGGAATGTTATATCTTTCCCGTATCTTTTTTCTTGCTTTTTCTTTAAACCCTCTATCCCCTACCCCCTTTTTGAAGAACTCATCGAGGATGTTGAGTACGATCACTTCCGATTTTCCGGGTGGAGCTCCCCTTTTCTGGACTATTTCATCCATAAGCGGAGAGATGGAGCGTATCCTCACTGCTCGGCGGAAGGTCAGTTTGAGTAGCCAGCGGGGGACAAAGAAGCGGGCGTAGCCGTAGCTTGCGTCGTCTATTACTAAGATATCTTCCCCCATAGGGGAAACGCCGAAGGGGATGGGGACGAAGAGGCTCCCAATGGCAGCTATCGCCCCGTAGGGATAGGCGATTTCAACATGGATGATGTCTATCTCCTTTCGTTTTTTTCGGTAGTAGCGGATGTAGCCGATAAGGGCGGGGATAAATATCGGGGAGTGGAAGATTATTCCGCTTATTCTCCTTATCAGTCGGCTGAACCACCCTTTCCCGAGGGAGATGTAGGAAACCTTGGCACTCGCTGTTTCATTCGCTTTGAGTGCCTCAGCTATCTCGCTTTTTGGGAGCAAGCCCACTATCTCGAAGGTGTGCCCGAGGCGGGAGAACCCCTCCCCCAGGTCCTGATAGATACCATAACCCATCGTCTTAGGGTTATATGATGGCATAAACATCGATATCTTCATCTTCCCTCCTCATAGGATACGACAGATGGCCTCCTTCAGGGGAAGCCCTGATCTTCTTATAAGGTTTTTTTCCTCTTCGGAGATGACACGAAGGATTCTGAGCATTATTAGGAAGATGAGCCCTCCGAGCAGGGTAAGGATGATCACCTCCTTTATCGAGGTTCCGAGCATCCGCTTAAGCGGAATGAGCACTGAGGAGAAAACGAGTGATGCTCCAAGGGTCTTTAACAGGAAGCGGTAAGGAAAGTGCACCTTGAACAATAGATAACAGGCGAAATTCTCTATCACCGCGATCAAGAGGCGGAGTAACCCTAAGCCAATAGCGGCGGCGATGATGCCGAACCTCGCGCTAAGGATGTAGAGAACCGGGATGTTGAGGAAGATAAGGGAGCGGATGAGGAGAACTGTTTTATATTTTTCGTAAATGGGGAGGATCACCGTACCGCCTACAAGCATTGTCTCGAGGAAGAGGAAGCTTATCAGTATTCGAGCGATGGGGACGGAGGGGAGGAAATCGGCTTTGTAGAATAAGGGGATGAGATCCGGAGTGAGGATAAAAAGCCCCGCCCCTGCCGGTATAGTGAGGAGGATTTGGATCTTCTCGAGGTTGTCATAGGTTCGTCTGAGCTTTTCTATGTCGCCTGTAGCATAGACATTTCCTATTAATGGGCGGAATACCCCGCGCATACTGCTTACTAAGAAGACGATCACCATCATTACGAATTTAAAACCAAGGCTGAAGTAGGCTACTTCCTCTTTTGCCCGGACAAGGGCGATGATGAAGACGGCGAAGTCAACCCCGATAAAGTATCTGCTCAGCTCGTAGAAATAGAAGAAAATGGAGTAAAGGGAGAACCTCTTTCCTATCTCCCTTGCTTTAAATTCTTCTTTTTCCTCCTTTTCCACCGCTTTTATACTTTTCAGGCTATATCTCCCAGCGATAAAAGAGACGGTGAGGTTCGCTGCGGTCATCGCTATCAGGATGCCGATTATGTCGAGCCCTGCCATTACAAACCATATGACCAGCGCTGGCTGGATAAGCTGAAGGAGGGCAGTGGTAAGGTTTACTATCTTCTGTTCAAAATAGGAGTATAGAACATTGTAAAAGAAGAGGGTAAGGCTCCTTAGCACCACTATGATGCTTATCAGACGGATGTAAAGCACCCCCGAGGCGCCGAAGCCGAAGCGAAGGGAGAACCGGGTGGCGAATATGTTTAGAAGGAGGACGAGGATGAGGAGGACGGCGCTTCTTAGGGAGATGGTGAGCTTGAGGAAGGAAAGGAGTCCCTTCTTTCCGAACCTTTCTTCAACCTCAGGGACAAACTTGGGGAGGCTTTCACTTATCCCGAGCCCAGAGTAAGAGACGATGGTGTTCACCGTAGCCAGGATGACCGAATATATGGCATAGCGAGAGACACCGAGAAAGCGAACGACCACGATGGACGCTGCCCAGTTTATAGCCATTATCAGAGGGGAGGAGATGACATTCCACAGGATCCCTCGGGTTACCTTCCTGATGAGCATTTTTCCCTCGCCTTTCTTCCTTCAGGTTATAGATGATGGAACGCTCTCGATCAACCTTTCCCCACCGTTCCCTCAAGGACCTCCCGGTAAAAGCGGATGTAGGTATCGGCTATTTTATCGAGGGAGAAAATTCTCTCCGCTTTTTCCCTTGCCTTTTTGCCCATCTTTCTTCTTTTCTCCTCGTCTAAGGCGAGCTCGATTACCGCTTTAGCAAAGTCTTTCGGCTCTTTCCCGGGTACGATGATCCCGTCCTCCCCGGGGGTTACGATTTCCTCCGATATCCCGGGCATAGCGGAGATGACCACGGGAATGGAAGAAGCCATCGCCTCGATGATTACTGTGCCGAACCCCTCCTTTCGCGAGGGAAAGAGGAATATATCGGATGCCATAAGATATTCTTCTACATTCTCCTTGGCGCCGGCGAAGATGATCTTTTTTCTTAAACCGAGTTCCTCTATTTTTTCAAGCATCCTTCGAGAGAACCTCGTTCGCTCTGGCTCTTTCTCCTCATCGAACTGGTAGGGACCCACGATCAATAGATAGGCGTTTCTCACCTTCTTATTTATTTCCGCGAAAGCGGAGACGAGGATATCCGCTCCCTTCCGCTCGATGAAGGAGCCGACGAAGGTGATTATGATCCCGGCAGTGGGAAGATCGAGTTTTTTTCTCAGAGTGCTTTTATCGGTAGCGGGGCGGAATCGTTCGGTATCCACCCCCTGGGTTATTATCCTTATTTTCTCTTTGGGGAGCCCGACAGCGAGATAAGCCTGATAAAGCGCCCGGGATATGGCGACATAGCCATCCAAGATGGAAAAAAGAAAGAACTTCACCCTTCGGAAGTGGTCCTTTGTCTTTATCGTTATTGCATCATCCGCCCCCATCAGGGTCATCTCCATAATCATCTTTTTCCTGAAGAGCCGGGAGAATAAAGATGCCGCATAAAGGGCATCGGTCTTGGTGTGGAGGTGGATGAGATCAAACTCCTTTCGATGTTTTATCAGGTATAAAAAGAGCTTAATGGCGAAGCTTAGATTCCACAATCTTCTTCTCTTTCTTGGGCTGGTTTCGATCAGGGGTACGCCGGGTACTATCCGGTGGATGAGGTAGCCGTCTTTTTCCTCTTCTTTTAGATAATCCTTCCTTCCCGCCGAAACGAAAGTAACCTTTACCCCCTTTTTTACCAGCTTCTTCGCCACCTCCTGCATCTGGATGCCCTGCCCTGAGAAATCGGGGTAGAACTTCTGGATGATCATTAGGATGCGAAGCTGGTTCATTTCCCTCCCTCGTAGAATGAACCCCGGTTAAAGAGGAAACGATAGGCGATATCGAAGAGCCTTGGCGGCACCTTGAATATCTGGTTATAGGCTACCTTACGGAAGGAGACCGGTTTGTCCTTGGGGATCATCCCGGTTACATACTGGATGATGAAGAAAAAGTTCCAAATGATGAGGAAGGCTGAGATAAGGTAAATCGCCTTTCGGGGGAACCTCTTTTTTTCGAGATAGTCGATGAAGCCGGCAAGGCCGAAAGCAAAGATGGGAGTGGTGGAGATGAATCTCCTCGCCCCGAAGCTCGCCCCACCCCACCAGGTCTCATAACAGCCGAGGATATAAACCAGGGCAAAGAAGGCGGTGAGGAAGGGGAGGGAGAGCTCCGCCTTTTTTCGCGAGATAAGGAGAAGACCGAGGACGGCAAGGAAGATAACGGGTGTCCAGCTAAATAGACCATGGAATGAGGAGAAGAGAACCTCGAGGAAATGGTAAGGGAAATAGGTGAATTTTTTCACGATGAAGGGGGTCGGTCCCAACCGGCCATTAAGGATGTAGTAGATGATAAGTTGTGGGGTGAAGATTAGAACGGTGAGGAGGACGAACAGGGTAAGTCCGATGAGGGTTGATTTCGCTTTTGTCCTGAACTCGGCCTTCCTCGTTTGGTAAAGGATGATCCCTCCTTCGACAAAGGGAATGGTGAGGAAAACCGCATTTAGATCGCGGACGAGAAGGGCGAGCCCACCAAGCGCCCCCAAGATGAGAAACCGGCGAAAGGAAAGGTCTCCCCTCGTTTTCTCCCAATAGAAGATGAAGAGGGAAACGGTAAAGAGCGAGGTAGAATGCGCCATCGGCGGGGTGAGGTACATATAGAAGACGAGCGAGGATCCGAACCAAAGGAGGATAAGCGAGATGAGTGAGGGGAAAAAGGAGAAATGGCGTCGGAGAAGGAGGTAGATGAGTATAAGCCCCAAAAAACCGTAAAGGAGGGAGGCAAAGGAAATCATAAAGATGTAGGGAAAGGAATACCCATCTGCTGGGACTTGGTAGCCAAGGAGATTCGCCCCTTTGACTGCAAGATGAGCCAGGGTGAAAAACGGGCTCCAGAGGAGGGAGCAGCCGATGGTAGCATCGTTCAGGCGGTGTCCTGTTGGGGTGACGGTGGTGATGAAGGGAAGGAAGCCCTTATATTTTTCGGGGTTGCTCTCGTAAAAATGGCGGTACTCGTTTTCGAACTGGAGGTCCCGATCGAAGAAAAGGGAGCGGAGATAGGAGAAGTACTTTATCTCATCGGTGGCGTGGAGCCTTGGGGTAAAGAGAGGAAGACTCAAGCCGAATATGAGGATGAGGAGGAGAATCTCCTTCTTTTTTTCACTGAGGCTTTTCATCTTCCCTTCCCTTCTTGGTAAATGGGGCTAAAGCGGAGAGGAAATCCTCCGCCCCCCGCTCCCAGCTGAAGTTTTCCTTGATGAACCGATGTCCCTCTTCTCCCATAGTCTTCGCCAATTCTGGGTTTTTCAGGAGAGATATCACCTTCTCAGCGATCGCCTCTGGCTCAGGAGAAACGAGGAAGCCCGTTTCTCCATCCCGCACCGTGTAAAGAGGTCCCCCTTCCGCTACCGAGACCACCGGGAGATGGGAGTAAGCCGCTTCGATCACCGAGAGCCCGAAACTTTCAAGTTTTCCTGGATGAAGATAGAGATCGGCGGCGTAGTAATAGGAGGGAAGTTCGGGGTCGGGGATGAAACCGGCGAATATGACCTTCTCCTTTACCCCTAATTTAGAAGCGAGCTTCTCAAGTGACTCCCGTTCTGGACCGTCCCCTACGATGAGAGCACGGGCTTGGGGTACCGCCTTCAGTATGTGGGGCATCGCCTCGATTAGGAGATGTATTCTCTTTCTTGGATGGAGATAATTGGTGGTGATAATTATCTTCTCTTTTTCGGTTAACTTATATCGCTCTTTTATCTTTCCCCTATTTTCCCTCTTCTTAAACCGCTCTTCATCGACCCCATGGGTGATCACCGTTGCCTCCCGCCCGTATACCCTTTTTATCTCCTTTTTCCCGAATTCGCTGTTTGCGAGCACCCAATCGGCGCTTCTCACGAACCACTTATCAAATAGACGGTAGAGGCTGAAAAACGGAGAGAGAAACCATCCTGCGATACCCATCCGGCTTATTATCTCCTTTCTGTCACGGTAGATGAATCGAGGAGGCTCATAGCAAAAGTAGAAGCAGGGTTTTTTAACCCTTTTTATCTTCTTGATGTACCAGAGGAGAGGAAGCGCTGGTCCGAAGAAGGTATAGCAATCGGCGTCAGGAGGGAGATGAGAAAGAAGTGAGAATGAGAAGAGATAGTCGAAGATGGCGTTCAGATAGCGGTTTCTGAAATACTCAAGCCTTCTTCTTGTATTGATCAACCGCACTTGAGGAGGAAGCTCGGACTGGCAAGAGGGATGGAAGTGATGGCAGAGGATGGTTATCTTTGCCCCTTTCCGGGAGAGGGCGGAGGCGAGTTTGAGGATGAGTCGCTCTGCACCGGAGAGCAGTTTGAACTTGGGAAAGATGAAGACGATGTTAAGACCCTCCTCAGCCATTCCTCCTTTTCCGTCTCCTTATTGCCCGCTCAAAGCAGTTGAGATACTGCTCTCCAACCTTGTCCCAGGTGTGCTTCCTCTCGATCCTTTTCCTCGCTTCTTCCGCCAACTTCCTCCTCAGTTTGGGAGAACGAGCGAGCTTTATTATCGCCTGTGCCAGGGCTTTTTCGTCCTTTTCCGGTATTAAAATGCCGTTTTCCTCGTTGGAGATTACGCTTGGTATCCCTCCTATCTCGCTCGCTACTACCGCCTTTTTTGAGGATAGCGCCTCCATAACCACATTGGGGAGCCCATCCACATTTCCTTCCGCATCGTGGATCGAGGGGACGGCGATGATGTCGGCAGCGTTCATAAAGGCGGGAACCCGTTCCCGGGGTAATTTGCCGGGAAAGAGGAAGTAATCTGCTACCTCGCACTCGGAGGTGAGTTTTTTTAAATTCTCCTCCAAGTCACCTGAACCGGCGATGAGGAACCGGATGTTAGGTACCTCAGCTATTACCATTGGCGCTGCTTTTATCAGATATTCAAACCCCTTCTTCGCCACCAGCCTTCCGATGGCGAAGACGAGGATGTCGTTTCCCCCCAATTTTAGCTCACTTCGCACCTCCTCCCGCATCCTTTCATTAGGATGGAAGGCTGCAGGGTCCACCCCGTAGGGGATAGTGGTGGCGCACTCCTTCCCTCCCCCTATCTTGAGTGCTCGTTCTTTTAGATCGTCACTCGAGGCAGTGATCCAATCGGCGGCATCGAGGGCGATTTGGGCGGATTTTTTGAAGATCCATCCTTTTTCAGCGAGGAATACATCTGAGCCATGAAGGCTCACCACCAAGGGAAGTCCGGTTAATCTCGCCGCAATAGCCGCGGGAAGTCCGTTTGGGAGAAGCCAGTTTGCTTGGATGAGGTCAAAACGGTAGCGCCGGGTGAGGGAGAGGATGGAGAAAAAAAGGGAGCCCAAGGCAAGTGGGGCGATAAGGAATATCCCGTCCCTTACCCGTTCATCAGCCTCAAGTGATTGGGCATAGCCCCATTTTGCGAGAGATTTGGTTGGTGCGTAATGGTAGATGTGGAAGTGGATATTTCCCCCTTCCCTTACCGTAAGTTTTGGGTGTTCCGGGATAAGAAGGTGAACCTCATTCCCCTTTTTTGCGACCGCCTTGGCAATGCTTTCGATGAAGGGAGCAATCACATCCCCCGGGAAACGGGGATATGAGGAGCTCACCATTAAGATCCTCATTTCCTCCCCTGTTTCTTCTGGAAGCCGCGATAGCGCCACCACAGCTTGAGCACGGTGACGAAGGCAGAGTATATCTCCCCGAAGGTCAGATTGGAGGTTCCCCGTTGGCGATTTACGAACACGGTGGGCACCTCCCCAATGCGGAAGCCGAGAAGGTGGATCTGATAGGCGAGCTCACTTAATACAATATATCCCTTTTCTTCTATCTTGTCGAAATCGAGCGAAGCAAGCACCTCGCGACGATAGAGACGATAACCGTTGGTGTAATCGGAGATGGGGATCCTGAGGATAGCTTTGACATAGAAATTGGCTAAATGGCTAAATATGGTTCTCATTGGACCCCAATTTACTATCTTGCTTCCGGGAAGATACCTCGAGCCTATCACCACATCGTATTCTTTTGCCTTCTCAAGCAGTTTTGGAAGATCGACAGGGCTATGGGAAAAATCCGCATCCATCTCCATAATGTAGCTGTATTTCTCCCCTTGGGAAAGCCCGTAGCGGAAGCCATCGATGGTGGCGCCTCCTCTTCCTCCTTTCCCCTCACGATGGATTATCTTCACCCGGGGTTCTTTTTCCGCTATCTCGTCCACGATCTTCCCCGTTCCGTCCGGGGAGTTGTCGTCGACCACAAGGATATCCAGGGGATAAGGGAGGTGAAGCAGTTCCGCTATTAGTCGCTCGATATTCCCCCGCTCGTTATAGGTGGGAATGACGATTAGCGTCCGTTCGTCCATCTTAGCCTAATATCTTCTCGAATGCCTCTACAATGTAGTCGAGATCCTCCTGGTTGAGGTATTGGTGGCACCCGATGTAAAATCCGTTTTTGCCGACAAAGTCGGCGTTGGGCAGTTTTCCCTGATATTCCTCCTTGAGGAAGGAGTAAGCTGGCTGTTGGGTAGGGATGGAACCGAAGAGAGGCCTTGTTTCCACCCCCAATTGTTCCAGCTCATGGCGCAATTGATACCGCGTTATCGGTGCCTCCTGCTTCAATACTATGGGATAAGCGAGATAGCTCACCCGCTCGTCGAAGAGAGGAAGCCTCAGCACCTCCTCGTATTTTTTTAACCGTTCGTTTAAGTAGCGGACATTTTCCTGTCTCCGCTTGAATATCCAATCTGCCTTCTTCATCTGGGTAATACCGAGTGCTGCCTGGAACTCCATCGTTTTGAAGTTGTAGCCGATGATATCGTGGGTGAACCTTGGGTCGTGATCCTCCTCATCAGTTGGCTCTTTGGGACAGTATCCCTTGCTTCGGGTGCAGACGGGGCAATCGCAGAGCCTCCCGTTTGCCTTTATCTTCATCACCAGCCTTCTTATTTCTGGATCATCGGTGGTTATCGCTCCCATCTCTCCAGCCTGAATGTTATGGGCGATATAGAAGGAAAAAGCACCGAAGGAAGACCAACTTCCGGTTCTTTTCCCCTGGTAAATGGAGCCGTGTGCCTGAGCGGAGTCCTCCACCACCACCAGGTTATATCTCTCCGCTATTTTGTTTAGCCGGTCCATCGCACAAGGATAACCCATCAAATGCACTGGGAGGAGGACGGAAAAGTGGTCAGGGTTAGGGGTGTTTTTCAGGAGTTCCTCAACAGCTTCTGGAGTGATGTGGAAGGTTTCTGGATCTATATCAACGAAAACAGGCTCAAATCCTGTCTGAACGATGGCGTTCACCGTGGCAATGTAGGTAAGAGGGGTTGTTATGATCTTGCTTCCTCGACTCACCCGGTATTTATCGTGGTGTACCAGAGCGGATAAGCCCGCCATAATGGCGGCGGTTCCTGAACTCAGGGCAACCGCGTATCTTGTGCCGATATATTCGGCAAATATCTGTTCGAATTGAGCGACCTTCCTTCCCTCCGAAAGCCTCCCCTGATCGAGCACCTCGAAGATGGCTCGTTTTTCCTCCTCGGAGATCCGAAAATCGCCAACCGCTATCTTTCGCATCGCTCGTTCTCCTAAAACAAAGGCAATCAGGCTCAAATTATATCATAAACCATAAGGCTATAAAATCTCCTTTCGTAAGCTGAGACTATCAGTACCATTCCTTCACATCCTTTTCGGTTTTAGCGACCGGTTCCTCATTTTATACAGGAGGGGCAAGTTCCGCTTGCCATCTCTTTAAGAATATCCTCTGAAATAGTAGGGAGAGGCTATAGCCGGCGAAGATGATAAAGCCGAGATCGGCGGTGGGGATACGGTATCGCTCTTGGGGGAAGTAAAGCATACAGGTGAAAGCGGAGGAGATGATGAGGAGATATAAGGGGAGGAGTTGAGTTGAGACCCTTCTTGCCCGTAGTGCTCCGAGGATGGCGAGGAAGAATAGAGGGAAGTAAGAGAGCCAGCTGATCAGTCGATGGTGAAGAGATGCCTTGAGTATCGATGGTCCTACCGGGATGAAGAAGTAGAATATCTTCTTCGCAAGGAGGATGAGAAACCACCGCTTATGGGATAGGATGTAGGAAAACGCCAGCCGGTAATAGATCTTCTCCATCTCTTCATAACTCAGGTTCCTATATTTCTCTCGAAGGTTTACATAATCTATCTTGATTTTCGGGTTTGCTCCCATATCCCCTTCTCCCACCGCTTCGGGGTGATTCCCGGTCCAGAAGGTTATTCCCCCTTCCGCGGTTATCAGGACGAACCTCCCGTAGGCTATGTAATTTCGGATGATCCATGGGGTGAGGGTGATAAGAAAGAGAGCGATCAAAACCAATCCCTTCTTCATCCCTTCCCTTACCTTTCCCTTTGGAATGAAGAAAAAGACGGGAGCGAGGGGGACGAAGGTGAGGATAGCGGGGCGACAGAGAGAGGCAGCGCCAAGGGTTAATCCACAGAGGACCGAGGGGGTGAGTTTCTTACTTTCTTTTGCCCGGTAGAGAAGAAGCAGTGCCATCAGAACCAGGCTCATAAATAGGGTCTCACTAAGTATCCTTATTGAAAGCCAGATGAAAAGAGGATAGAAGGCGGAAATAAGAGCGGCATAAAGCCCAACCTTTTCCCCGAAGATCCTTTTCCCTAAGAGAAAGAAGAGGATGACATTTAGGCCCCCTATTATGCAGTTTAAAAGGCGGATCAGAATGAGGTTTTCCCCGAAGAGAAAGAAGAAAAAAGCGACGAAGAAGGGGTAAAGTGGTGCCCGGCGATGGTGCTCCCAGCCCATAAATCCTTCCTCGTCTCCGTAATTGAACCCTTTTCCCTGGGCAAGGTTCCTCGCGAGGATGATGTACTCTCTTCCGTCCCGGGCGAGCGGTTGATCCTTCCAATAGAAAAGGGCGAGCCCCATCCTAAGGAGAATGGCGGTGATTACCAAGATGATAAGTAGTGTCTTCACCTTCATCTCTCTCACCTTGACAATTTAAGCCAAGAAAAAAGGCCAATGCCAGCGTTTATGAGCATCAGGAAGAGGATGAGGAAGGAGAAGCTCACCGCGAGCTCGGGGGAGATGTTGAACTGAGAAAAAAGGAGGATGAGCGTCGCCTCCCGCGTTCCCAGTCCAGCGACGGTTATCGGGATGAGGCTTACCCCCTGGGCAAGAATGACCATAGCGAGGAAGGAAAGGACGGGAATGTCAATCCTTAAGGAACGCGCGAGGAGGAGGTAGCGGAAGAAGGCAAAGAGGAAGGCGATCACCGTTATTCCGAAAAGGAGGAGAAAGTGTTTTGAAGAAAAGGGACTTTCGAGAAGAGCTTCGTTTTTATGTGCAAGTCCTCCCTTTCTCTTCAGGAATAGGGGTGCCAGTTTCCTTATGCTCTGCTCCCTCAGCTTCGGATGAAGGAGGATAATGAGAAAGATTATCGCCATTATGAAGAGGAGGACGAAGATGGAAAGATGGTGATATAGAGGACCGCGAAGGAGGATAAGCGAGCCTATGGAAAGGAAGAGAAGACCAGCGATGTCGAACCCCCGATCGGAAAATACCGCGATTAAGGAGGAGGAAAGGGGATACCCCTTCCCTTTCAGATAGACCCCTTTGGCGAGCTCCCCTACCTGCCCCGGTGTAGCGATGCCGGCAAGAAGTCCCAAGGCATAGAGGTGGAAGGTTTCGACTAATTTTACCTTTACCCCCAAGTTCCTCAAGATGAGCTGGAAGCGATATGCCTTAAGGAGGATGAACAGAGGAGCGAGGGAGGCGGAGATGAGGATGTAGGACCAGTCAGCCGAGGATAGACGCTTGGCGAGGGTAGCGAGATCTATCCGCGATAGGATGTAGACGAGGATGACGATTCCGATCCCGCGGATAAGCCATTTTAACCCCTTCTTCTTTCTCTCCATCTTCCATTAAGCGATCCCTGCCTTGAGGATATCGTGGAGGTGGATGGTGGCATAGGGATGGTTCTCTTTGTCGACTACGATCAAGGCGGTAATGGAGAAATCCTCCATCACCCGGAGTGCTTCCGCTGCCAGGGTCTCTTCCTTTATTGTCTTGGGGTTTTTCGTCATCACTTGGGATACGGGGAGCTCGAGGACCTCCGTTTTCTTCTCGAGGATACGTCTTAAGTCGCCGTCAGTAACCACTCCTACCAATTTCCCCTCATCGTCTATCACCGAGGTGATGCCGAGACCCTTGGAGGTCATCTCGAATATCGCCTCCTTCAAGGTGACCTGGTGGTTGACCATTGGATGCTCATAGCCCGAATGCATCAGGTCGCGCACCCGGAGGAGCAGTTTCTTCCCCAAGGTTCCTCCCGGATGAAGGATGGCGAAATCCTCCCTCTTGAAGTTCCGTCGTCTGAGAAGGGCTGAGGCTAAGGCGTCTCCCATAACCAAAGTGGCGGTGGCGCTTGAGGTAGGGACGATCCCCAAGGGGCAGGCTTCCTTCTCCACCCCAACATCGAGGGTCACATCGGCACTTTTGGCGAGGGGAGAATCGAGTTTCCCCGTGATAGCGATCACCTTTACCCCAAACCGTTTGAAATAGGGAAGGAGGGAAACCACCTCCTCAGTGGTCCCGCTATAGGAGATGGCGATGACGAGATCATCGGAGGTAACGATGCCGAGGTCTCCATGTTTCGCCTCAGCGGCGTTTAGAAAGAAGGCAGGAGTGCCGGTCGAGGAGAAGGTAGAGGCGATCTTCTTCCCGATCAAGCCCGACTTCCCCATCCCGGTTATGATTATCCTTCCCTTACAGTTTAGAAGAAGCTCTACCGCCTTGACGAAATTCTCATCGAGCTTATCTCCCACCTTCCTCAGGGCTTCGCCCTCTAAGCGGAATATCCTTTTCGCCTCGGCAAGATCGTCCTTCATCACTCCCTCCTTTCGAAGCGGAATAGGGCAATCTGTTCTGAAACCAGCCCTACGAGGAAGATGATCACCGCCATACTGATTAAGAGCACCGAGGAGTTGGTTACATGGCGCTCAGTTATTATGGTATAGATGCCGTAGCCTCCCCCCAAGAGGAGGAAGAAGAGGGCAAAGGGGATGAATATCTTGAGCGGATGGAAGAGGGTGATCGTTTTCAGAATGAGGAGAAAGAAGCGAATGCCGTCGGATATCAGGTTTATCTTGCTTCTTCCGCCCTTCCTCTTGAATTGATTGACCGGTTCGAACTTGACCGAATATCCCGCTTTGAGGAAGGCTAAGGTGCAGGTGGTAGGATAGGAGAAGCCATTAGGGAAAAGATGGACGAACTCGAGGAGGTGTTTCCTCTCCGCCGCCCGGAAGCCCGAGGTAAGATCCGGTATCCTCACCCCGGTGAGCATAGAGGCAAGTCGGGCAAGTATGCGATTTCCCCACTTCCTGCTCAAGGGAGAAGCATAATCCTTCCCCCTGGTACCCACCACCAGGTCATAATCGGCGAGTTCTGAAACCAGTTTCTCGATATCCCTTGGATTATGTTGACCATCGCCATCCATAAGGACGACGATCTCCCCCGTAGCGTTTCTTATCCCCGTTTTTACCGCCGCCCCATTTCCCTTGTTGTAAGGATGGCGGATGACCCGCGCCCCCTTTCTTTCGGCGATCTCCGCAGTCTTGTCGTTTGAGCCGTCATCCACTACCAGGATCTCGGAGACGAAGGATAGCTTTTTTACTTCGGAGATTACCTCCCCTATAATCCCTTCCTCGTTATAGGCAGGGATGACTACGCTTACCCGCCTCTTCTCCTCCATTTTTCTCCTTAAAAATGCCGCCGAACCTTTTTAGAGACCGATTTTAACACAAAAGATTGTAAAATAAAAAGTGCATCAAAGTAAACAGAGAGGGAAGAAAAATACGAGGAGAGGAAAAGTAATGGCAGAGGTGGTGATAATTGGGGGAGGATTAGCAGGGCTTTCTGCTGCCTATCATCTGAAACGGAGCTTTCTCCTCTTCGAGAGGGAGGAGCGAGTGGGAGGGCTTTGTCGCAGTATAAAGCGGGATGGCTTTACCTTCGATTTTACCGGACATCTCCTTCACTTTAAGAAAGAGGATATAAAGAAGTGGGTTTTCTCCCTCCTTGGGGGAAACTTGAGACGACACCGCCGTTCCTCCTTTATCTATTCCAAGGGGATCTACACCCGTTATCCCTTTCAGGCGAATACCTACGGACTCCCCCCTGAGGTGCAGGCGGAATGCATCCTGGGTTTCATCGAAGCGCAGAGAGACAAGGGGCATAATGGAGGAGAGACCTTTGAGGGTTGGATCCTTCGCCATTTCGGGAAGGGAATCGCCAAACACTTTATGATTCCCTATAATGAGAAGCTATGGACGGTTCATCCGAGAAGGCTTACTACTGACTGGCTTTCCGGGTTTGTCCCCACCCCGAGCTTGCGGGAGGTCATCGCTGGTGCCCTCTCCGATCAGCCAAAGGGGTTTGGCTACAACGCCTTTTTCTATTATCCCGAAGAGGGGGGGATAGAGGTTCTACCCCGGGCGATCGCTTCTAAGGTTGGTGACATAAATACCGGCGTAGAAGTGAAGGGGATCGATATCAAAAGGAAAAAACTTCTCCTTTCGAGGGGAGGCGAGGTTCCCTACCGCTTCCTTATCTCCACCATTCCCCTTCCCGAGCTTCTTAAGCGGATAAACCCCCTTCCCGAGGAGATAATGAAGGCGGGAAAAGCTCTTTCCTATGCCTCGGTTTATAACTTGAACTTAGGGATAAGAGGAAGAAAAAGGAGAAAAAGGCACTGGGTCTATTTCCCCGAGCGGGAGTTCCCCTTCTACCGGATTGGTTTCCCCACCTTCTTCTCCCGGAAGATGGCTCCTCCTGGGTTTTCGGCTATCTATACCGAGGTCTCTTACTCTCCTCATCGTCCCCTCGATAGGGAAAGGATAGATGCCAAGATAATAAAGGGGCTTATTCAAGCGGGAATAATAGAGAACGAGAAGGAGATCGTGTTGAGGCTTCCTCTTGATATCAAGTACGGTTATGTGATCTACGACGAGGAGAGGAGAAAGGTCCTTCCCTTGATCAAGGAGTTTCTTGAAGGAGAGGGGATATTTTCTATCGGGAGATACGGTGCTTGGGAATACTCAGCAATGGAGGACGCCCTTTCCCAGGGGAAGGCGATCGCCGAACGCCTCAACGGTTAGTTTTTTCCCTCTTTTTATTATGATAATGAATTTCCGGCTTCTTATTGAGGAGGAGTTCGAGCCCTCTTACCCGGTAAAGAAGGTCCTCGATAAGCTTTCTGTTGGCGAAGATCAGGTCTGAGACGAGGCCGATTAAGCTTATCTGGAAGCCGATTATGAGGAGAATTGAAGCTAAGATGAGCGATTGGATATGTCCTGCCCCATTCCCTGTGAAGTAGTAATAGAGGAAGCGGACGGAGATGGCGAGACCAGCCAGGAAGAGGATGCCTCCGATGATGGAGAAGACCTTTAGCGGTTCGTACATCGCATATACCCGGAGGATGGTGCTTGCCGATTTTTTGATGTAGTTCCAGGTGGATGTATAGAGCCGTGATTCCCTGAGTTTCTCGTTCGTCCGCACCGGAATGTGGGTGATACTTATGTTCTTCTTTCCCGCCTGGATGATCGTCTCCAGGGTATAGGTGAACTGAGAGACGATGTTTATCCTCAACGCCGCCTCCCTGTTGTAGGCGCGGAAACCGGAGGTGGCGTCAGGTATTTTGGTTCCTGAAAGCTGACGCACCACCCAACTGCCGAGCTTCTGGAGCTTCTTCTTTATAAAGGAGAAGTAGGGGATGCTCTCTACATTCCGGTCGCCCACTACGATGTCCGCTTTCCCCTCGAGGATCGGCTTTATCAGGTTGGGGATATCTCCTCCGTAGTACTGATTGTCGGCATCGGTGTTGACGATGATGTCCGCTCCAAGCTTAAGGGCAGCATCGAGCCCGGTCATAAAGGCGACAGCCAGCCCCTTTCTCTCGGTGAAGCGGATGATATGATCTACCCCGAGCTTCTTCGCCACCTCGCTCGTCCGGTCGGTTGAGCCGTCATCGATGACGAGTATCTCCACCTCATCCACCCCGGGTATCTCTCTCGGGATGTCCTTCAGGGTGATGGGGAGCGTCTCCTCTTCGTTCAGACAAGGTATCTGGATGATGAGCTTCAATCCTTTCCTCCTTTTATTCGATAATATACCAAATGAGAGGCGGGATGTCTAATCCCAGCTGATGTAGTCTATCTTCACCCCGAGCTCCCTGATATCAGGCGAGCCGAGATCACGAGCGGGGTTCATCGTGGTCGATTTGATATAGAGGATGGGCATCTTCTCCCGGGTGAGCTTTTTCCTTATTCTTTCCGGTATGGGGATGCGATAGGTATTAAAGCCGTTTTCTACCGTGAGCTCCCCGATCTTTTCGTTGAGAAGGTAAAAGCTCACCTCTGGCTTTTTTATCCCCTTGGGCCTTCCTCCATCCATCCGCAGGGTGATGGTTGAAGCATTGGCTAAGGAGGGGAGATATACCGAGGCTATTCTGCCCGTCCAGCGGAAACTCACCGTCCCCTCTTTCTCCTTCTGGTAGAAGCCGGAACGGAGGAGGATGTCGTCCTCGCCCACATCGATCGTTTTCCCCTCTTTGGAGAGTTCAGAGGGATGAATAAGCCTTTTCAAGGTCATCTTGATATAGATGCCCTTTTCCTCTCGTGGAGGGCGGTTGTAGCTGAACTCCATAAATGAGCTTTTGAACCACTTCTCCTCGACGAGCCCGAAGTAGTAGGGACCATCGGGAATCTCTGTCCGCCAGCTCGTTAGGAGATAGATTTGGCGGAAGTTCTTTCGCCAGTAGGGGAGGAGCTTTTCAAGAAGCCAAGGGGAGAGCTTGAAGTAGCGGAGCTCAGCTACTTCGGAACCGCTCAAGGTGCTTAGGGGAAGGGAGACGAGGTGGATGAGTGAGGTGGAGATGTTCTCGGTTATTACCAGACTTCCCGGTTTTATCTCCCTCTTTAGCTCCTTAACGAGGTTGATAGCGCCAGCAAATTCCCGATGGGGATAGATGAGCTTATCGTAGGAGATGAAGGAGTAAAGAAGATAGGCGAGGATGAGAATACTTGCTACCCTGAGGAATCTTTTTCTTTGTCCAAGGTCCCAGAGTTTACCTATGAGGTAAGCGATAAATAGCACTAATCCTGGGTAGATTAAGGGAACGAACCGCCGCATCACCCAGAAGTAGTCCGGTATCACTCGTATCCGGTAGAAGTAGAAACCGGCGAAGAAGAGAAGTGAGGAGAGGAAGAAGAACTCCGCTCCCCGCCTCAGCCGGTACCAGAGATAAACGAAGACAATACTCCCCGCGATGACGCCGAAGTCGGTGAGGAACCAGCCCATCCGGTGGTAGGTGCCCGCATTCGGATCGTTCCAGCCGTAGATGAAGTAGGGGCGGTAGAAGTAGGCATAGAAGAGAGCGAGCGAGAGGGAAATAGCGGTAAGAAGGGGGAGTGGATGTTTGTAGGCGATCACCCGCCTGAAGAGCGCTTTCAGCCTCGAGGAGATGATCACCGCGATGAGGAAGAGAAGAAGGGCAATGGGAGCAAGTTTCATCCATAGTTTGATGTCGTTTAACACCCGGGCAAAGGTGTTCCAGAGGTAATAGTGAGCGATGAACTCGCCGTGGAGGAAGAAATGGAGAACGAGGAGGGAAAAAGGAAGGGCAAAGAATAGCGTTTTTTTACCGAAGTGGGAGAGGAAAAGGCCGAGGACAAAAAGGGAGGCGGGAATCACCAAGAGCGAGCAATCGACCCGTACCAGCATTGTTAATCCGAGGGAAAGACCGGAGAGCACTCCGAAGACTGGATCCCCCTCTTCGAGGAAAAGATCGAGGAGGAATATCCCGGAAAGAAGAAGGTATTGGACCAGTATTTCCGAGGTAGGAAAACGGGCGAACCAGATGGCGATCACATTAATGGAAAGGAGGAAGGAGGCTAAGAGCCCTACCTTTTCCCCGTAGAACCTCTTTCCGAGGAGATAGAGTGCCCCCACTCCAAGGACCCCGAAGATGGCAGGAAGGAATAAAGCGAACCTTATCCCGAAAATGGAGTAGAGGATGCCGTACCAAAGGGGAAAGAGATGATAGAACTGGGGCACCAAGGTAAGCTTGCTTTTTGAGGCGATGTAGATCCCCATCTGATTGGGCCTGAACCCCTTGAGGAAAAGGGGCTTGAGTTCAGGGGGAAGGACTGCACTTGCTTTATTCTCGAAGATTATCGAGCCCCTTTTGGCGATGTTAATCCCCATATTGACATAGACCCCGGGGTCCCTCCCTCCGAAGATGCACTCCCCGGGCTTGCCGAAGAGGAAGAGAGCAAGGATGAGGATGGCGATTATTATGAGGTGGGATCGTTTAAGAGGAAGGCCGGGGCGGAAAGGCGTTAGTTTGCTTTTCGTGCCGAGTATCAGAAGGAGAGAGAAAAGAATATCAGCAAACAGCAGGTTTACTAAGGAGAAATGGGCGAACTCGGCAAGTAGCAAGCCAAACCAGCTCGAGGCGATGGTACTTACTAAGACGATGAGGAAGATAAGTTCAAAGGGATCAAGCTTACGAGAGGCTTTCCTTCCGAAGGGGGTGAGGAAGAGAGAATATCCAGGAATGGCGAAGATGATGAGCAGAGAGATCATTCCGAAAAGCAGATGCATTTGATCTCATTCCTCCTTTCCTCTTCCGCCGATCCCGAGTTCCGAGATCGCCCTCTTTATTATTTCGGGGTAGGGGTGGTTTATATTTTTGAAGTCGGCGAGTTGCGATAAACGCTCATGATAGAGCTTTTTGGCGAATTTTGCCCTTTCCCTGGCAACCCTCCTCTGCGCTTTGGCGAGCTCTCGCTTGCTTTTATCTTTAAGTTCCTTGATAAAGGAGATGTATCCTTCCACTTCTTTTTCCAAAGGGTGGTTTTTTATGATGTACTCCCTCGCTCGCTCCCCATAGGCCTGGCGGAGATCAGGTCGCCAATAGAGGAGCTCGAGGGTGTAGAAGAGCTCCATTTCCTCGTATTTTCCCGGATCTATCTTGATAACGGTATCATCGGGGAGTTCCCTGAATTGGCCCAGGTTCGAGGTTATGACCGGCTTCCCTGCGGACATAAGCCGGAGCAGGCTTGCCGAGGTCTCACCACCGGTAGGATAGCGCAGGTTTAGGGCGACATCGGTTATCGCTATTATGTCCTCATAGGTTTCTTTCTCCACAAACCCAGTGGTTCTCACCTTGTCCGATATCCCTCGCTCGGCGAGCATCGAATCTAAAGGGAGTTCGTTCGATACCTCGCCCACGATGAAGAAGTAGGAGTTGGGGTAGAGGGAGTGGAAATGGGCGAATATGTTCAGTATGGTGCGTGCCCCTTTCATCTCGGAAAAGAGCCCAAAACTTGAGATGATGTAGCTATCTGAAAGCCCAAGCGCCTCCTTGAGCTTTCTTCCATCCCTCTTCTCCGAGGGCTTTATCCCCATAGGGACGAATGAGACCGGCACATCGGGGCATTCCCGTTCTACCAGATCCTTGAGATACCGGTTGTGGACGATTACTCCGAGCGAGAGCTCAACCGCCCGGCGGAAGCAGGGATAAAGGAAATAAAAAAGATTGCTCCCGAGCCCGGAAAGAACGAGCTTTGCCACCTTCTCCCCTTCCTCGCCATGGTTCTCCTTAAGTTCCCGATAGTAGCTCGCCTCGTCGAAGAAGGGGATGGTGAGCGCTCGGATCATATGATGGAGCATTCCCTCGTGGAGCACCACGATGCCCGGGTATTTCTTTAAGGTATTGTAGATATAGACATGGTAGGGGTTGTTTCCCAGTTGATAGATGTTCATATCGTAGCCCCGCTCCTTTAAGAGCCAGTCGTAGCGGAGGTAGTTTATCGTCTCAAAGCGGGAGGTTATCTCTTTATTGGTCGGTTGGTAATCGTCGATGATGAGGTCGATATCGAACTCCTCCTGAAGGAGGGGGAGTAATTCCTCCGAGTAGTGGGAGACACCGCTTTTTATCGGGCTTAACGGAGAGAAGTAGGCGATCCGCAACTTAACCCTCCCTCAATATCTCCGTCAGATGGTCGATAACATAATCCCAGGAGAGGTCCTTCACCCTGCGGTATCCCTCCTCGCCGAGCTCCTTAGCCAGCTTCCTCTTCTCGTAGAGGAGGTCCATCTTCTCGGCGAAGAGCTCGGGAGAAGGGGGGATGATGAAGCCCGTTTTCCCATCCTCAACGAACTCGAGCACCCCTCCAGAGTCAGGAGCGGTCAGCACCGGTTTTTTGGAAAGAAAAGCCTCGATGGTGATATAGCCGAAATCCTCCCCAATGGGGGCGAAGAAGACAGCAAGCGAGCTTGCGTAGAGGTGGATGAGTTGGGAATCGGGAACGAAGCCGAGGAGCTTCACCCTATCTTTAAGACCATATTTCTCTATCAAATATTCCAGATGAGGGCGGAAAGGACCAGAACCAGCGATGAGTGCCCGAACCGGCGAGCGGACATATCTCATCGCCTCGATGAGGAGATCGCCTCGTTTCACCCAGTCGAGCCTTCCCGCATAGAGGATGAAATCGCCATATTCTTCGAGGCGGAATTCATCCTTCAGTCGGGGAAGGGGGTAGAGGGTTTTGGCGTCAAGGCCATTGTATTTTTTGAGCCTTCCTGCCACCGTCTTCGAGCCGGAAAAAAGCCTCCTTGCCTCCCTTAAGGTGATGTTGTCCAGCTCCACGATGGCATCCCTTAGGGTGATATCCTCGGGGCTGTTGTTAAGGCTACTGAGCTTGGTGCCGAAGACATCGTATGCCTCCCGGTGCTGATGAAAGAGCCAGACTACCTTGTTCGGATGGCGGATGAGATAGGAGGGGAACTTGGTGGCGATGACCAGGTTTATCTCCTTACCCGCATCGTCCCAGAGGTCGAGGAACCGCCAGAGCAGGGCATCTTTAAGGACATTGCTCTTTGGAAACCAACGAAAAGGAAGGGCGACGATGTCGGTCTTGTACCCCCGACGGACGAAGTTATCCTTGAGGAGCTCGACCAGAAGTTCTGCCCCCCCGTGGATGAACGGCATTTGAGCGTGTAGGATTAAGACCGTCCCTCTCATTTTATATACCCCAGCGCCCGTAGTCTGTTTTTCGTCTCCTCGTCGAGATGGATTCGCCGTTTCATCCTTCTTCCTACTACTCGATGAGCCCGTTTGATAAAGGAGAGTAGTTCCTTTTTCATCCGGGCGAAAAGTGGCGGTTTGGATCCGATGAGGTTTTTCTTCTCCTTTGGATCGGAGCTCAGATTGTAAAACTCTTCCTTCGCCCCTGAAGGAGGATAGATCGTCAGGATGTATTTGTGGTTCTCTCCCCGGATGGAATGTTTCTTCGGTCCGAACTTATTGGCACCACTCATCAGGAACCGCGAAGGAGGTATCTTCCCTTTAAGGTAGGGAAGAAGATTTTCCCCTTGCTCTCCAGGGAGAGGAGAGAGGTTGAGAAAGGCGAGAGTGGTGGGGGCGATGTCGATGGTGGAGACCTCCACATCTACCCTTCGTCCGGCGTATTTCCCCTTTGGGAAATGGATTATAAGGGGTACCCGGAGCATCTCCTCATAAAGGGTCTCTCCGTGTCCAAAGCTTCCATGTTCCAGGAATTCTTCTCCGTGGTCTGAGGTGATGATGACCAGAGTATCGTCGATAAGGCGGGTTTCCTCGAGTTTGGCGAAGAGACGCCCAAGCTGGCTGTCGGTATAGGCGATCTCCCCATCGTAGAGAGCGGTGATGTGGTTTAGGTCGGCTTTGGAAAGCCCTTCCCTTCTTGCTTTCTCTATGCTATCCCTTGTCCCATCTATTTTCCCTTTGTAATCCCGGTCGAAGAGCTTATCGTACGGTGGAGGTGGGGTATAATCCAGGTGGGGGTCGAAGTAGTGGAGGAAGAGGAAGAAGGGGAAGCGGTTGTTTCCCTCGATGGTCTTGATGGCGAAGTCGGTTACCTCTCTTGCCCTTGCCTCCTGTGAGAAGAAGAACCGGTTGAACCCGCGAGCAAATCCGTATTTTTCCGAGACGAAATCGTGGCTCACGAAGGCGTAGCAGGCGAAGCCACGACGCCTCAAGTGCTCGGTGAGGATGGGGACATTGGGATCAAGGGCGGTATCCACCTTAATCACTCCATGGAACGAGGGGTAAAGCGAGGTGAGGATCGAGATATGGGAGGGGAGGGTCCAGGGGGAAGGAGCGATCGCCTCGGTAAATATCACCCCCTCCTTCGCCAGTTTATCGATGTTTTTGCTCGTTTCCCTTGGATAGCCATAACAGCTTAAATGATCCGCTCTCAGGGTATCGATGGAGATGAGGATGATATTGGGAAGCCTGCTTTTTTTCTCCTGGTAGATCACTGGATCAGAAAAGCAGGCGATTATGTTCTCTTTTGCTCCCTTTTTATCGGGAAGGGAAAGAGATTTGATGAGGGGGGTTGCGCTGAAAACGAGTTCTCCCTCCTTCCCCTGATAAGGGGAAAGATCAAGGGTGAAGTCCTGCCATCCACCTCCCTCAGGACTCGAGGTGTCTACTACTCTATCGAAGAGGGTTTTCTCCCTATTGCCCCTTCGCAAAGCCACCGAAAAGCGTACTATCCTCCTTTTCCCCTCTCGGTTCAAGATGCCTATCCCGAAAGAGAGCTTTCCCTTAGAAGGAACCTTAATCGGAAAGCTCACCCGATAGGGAGAGGGAGCGGTTAAAGCGGTTCTCGTTTCTTTTCCTATTTTGGCGCTCGTGAGGTAAGCGGGGAGAGAGATCAGGTCAAAGGCGGCGGAGAGCCTTCTCGTATCGTCGTTTTTCCTGTCAAGATCGTGTGGAGATATGGCATAGGAGAAGAAAAGATCAACCCGGTTCTCCCGATTTCTGAGTATATTCCTCGGGAGCAGTATTCGGTATCTTTCCCATTCTTCCTTTAGCTCTATTTCGGAAAGCCCCTTCCCATTTAGAAGGATATTTGCCTTTAGCTTTTCACCCTTAGGGTGTTCGAAGGGACGAGCGGAGAGGATCAATTCCCCATTACTCACCGGAAAGAGATGGGCGGAGAGATGGGCTTCGCCGGAAAGCGCCCAAAGGAAAGGTTTCTTTCCCAACCATAACTCCTCTTCCCCCCATCCGTTCAGGAGAAATGTCCGTTCCCGCCCCATATCGATCTGGTAGGGGGTGATGAGTTCCGGCTTCATCCTATCGAGATGATCGAGAAGGTAATAGCTGGCAGAGCTTTCCCTTGTGAGGAAGAAAACGAGGGATATTATAAAGGCTATCGCCCCGAGGGCTGCGATAAGTTTGAGGGTAGCTTTCTTCATTTTTCCCCTATCACCGCGTAATCCTGATAACCGAAGATGAGGTCATTCAGCCGTTTGATGTTGTTGTTGAGCTTGGCGAATTGGCTGATTAGTGGTTCCCCCAAGCTTGGAGGTGGGGTGAGGGGTTCTAATTTTCCCTCTTCAGGAACCGGAGAGAGGAAGATGACCTCCACCTTGGAAAAGCCCGCTGCCTCATAAAGAAAGCGAAGCGCCTCAGGATGAATGGGGCGGATATGGGAGGGGTCGGTGAAGAAGTGAGAAAGGGCGAAAAGGCTCCCCGGATTCACCGTCTCCAGGATAAGTCGTCCCCCAGAAGGTAGCTTCTCCCAGGCGAGTTCAACCAGTTTTTTCCCTTGCTCAGGGGGAAGATGTTCGATCAGCTGGGAGGCAAAGATACCGCTTACCCCCCCCGGAGCAAGTGTTTCTAAGTGAGAGACCGCTTCCGCCTTCACCACCTTAAGGTCCTTTTCGCGAGCGCGAAGGAGCATTTCTTCATTCAGATCGATCCCATAGCCCTCAATTCCTTCTTCCTTCAAGAGCTGGAGAAATTCCCCCCTTCCACAGCCGAGATCGAGCACCTTATCGCCCAGGTGAAAGTATTTGAGATATATCCTCTGCCTTCTTTTTATTTCCTCCTCGCTACCCCGGTGTCTCGTCTCGAAGGTGAAGTAGTAATGATCGGAAAGCCCCTCCTTTTCCTTGGCTACTTTCGTTAGCTTTCTCTTTCTTTCCTCTCCCACCGCGGCTAATGCCTCCTTGAGCTCGGAGAGGAGATGTTCCAGCTTCTTTCTGAGCGAGAGCTCCCCCATCTTGAGGTCGGAGATATCCCTTCCCGCCTTTTCGGTAAATTGGGAGAAGGCTTTTGTTTCTTCTTTAAGCTCCTCTACTATGTTCTCCAGGGTGATGATGTTTCCCTCGAGGCGGGAGTAGAGGAGATCCATTCGGGAGGTTAAGCCCTGGGAAAGCTCGGAGAAGAAGGAGCCCACCCTTGAGGAGAAATCGGTGTTTATCTCGTTTATTCTGTCGTTCAGTCGGTTCAGATGGTTGTTTAACTCCGAGATGATCTCGTTTAATGCCCGGACAAGCCCTGCGTTAAATTCCCTCTGTCTCTCGAAATAAGGGGAGAAAACGCCATAAAGAAGGGGACGAAGGACTCGCCGGAAAAGCACGAGGAGCTTGCCGACCACCCTGCGCCGGGAGCTATAGTGGACCGGAGCGTCGATGAGGTAATGCTCGTTTAGAAAGCGGATTGCCTCACCAGAGGAAGGTTTGGGGAACTGGATCATTCCCTCCATTCGGTCCACTGCTTTCTGATATTCGATGAGATTTTTTATCCCCTCGTAGATCGGTGGGGCGAACTTTTCTCCCTTTTTCTTTCCCCGGATGATGTTGCGTAGTTTCTCTACCCTTTTCTCGAATTCCTCAGTCATCTCTTTTTTCTTTCGCGAACTCGCTTCGCCTCACCCGTCCTACGCAATCGTAGATGAAGCCGAGCTTCTTCATCCGCTCTGGCTCGTAGATGTTTCGGAGATCGATCATAACCGGTTTTTTCATCAGGCTCTTTATCCGTTCGAGGTCGAGATTGCGGAACTGGTTCCACTCGGTGATGATCACCATCGCATCACAACCGGAGACGGCATCGTAAGGGTCGCTTGCATATTCGATATCGGGATATATCTTACTCGTATTCTCCATAGCTGCCGGATCATATGCCCTTATCTTCGCCCCTTTCTCTTTTAACCTTCCTACTATCGCGATGGCGGGTGATTCTCGGATATCGTCGGTGTTTGGCTTGAAGGAAAGGCCAAGCACGGCGATCTCCTTCCCTTTTAGCTCTCCAATTACCCGGGCTATCTTCTCCACCATCAACTCCCTCTGCCTCTCGTTCACCCCGATTACCGCCTTCACAATGGATAGATCATACCCTTTCTCCTCAGCGATCTGGACGATTGCCCGAGTATCTTTGGGAAAGCAGCTTCCGCCGAACCCTGGTCCTGGGTGGAGAAATTTGGGACCGATCCGTTTATCAAGCCCCATCCCCTTCGCTACTATGTGGACATCAGCTCCCACCAGCTCGCAGAGGTTTGCCATCTCGTTGATAAATGAGACCTTGGTGGCGAGGAAGGCGTTGGAAGCGTATTTTATCATCTCCGCGGTCTCGATGTTGGTTATTACAAACGGGGTCTCGATGAGGAATAAAGGGGAGTATAAGTCCTTCATAATGGCTATCGCCTCACTCGACTCCGCCCCTATTACCACCCGATCGGGTCGCATAAAGTCCTCTATCGCTGAACCCTCACGGAGGAACTCGGGGTTCGAGACCACATCGAAGTTGACCTTCTCCTTCTGGTGTTCTTTGATGATCCGCTTTATCCGCTCGCCGGTTCCCACTGGTACCGTGCTCTTGGTGACGATCACCTTGTAGCCGTTCATATTTTCGGCGATGCTTCTTGCTACCTCGTCAATATAGGAGAGATCGGCGGAACCATCCTCCTTCGGTGGGGTACCCACAGCGATGAAGATGACAAGCGCCTTCTTTACCCCTTCGGCGATATCGGTGGTGAAGGTGAGGAGCCCTTCCGCCATATATTTCTTTATCTTTTCCTCGAGCCCTGGTTCATAAATCGGGATCTCCCCCCGATTGAGCATCTCGATCTTCTCTTTATCTTTGTCGATGCCGGTGACCTTTAAGCCAAACTCGGCGAAACAGGCGCCGGTGACCAGCCCTACATAGCCAGTGCCAACTATTGCGATGTTCACTTTTCCCCCTCCTCGAATTTGGTCGATCTTCTTTCCCTCTCTTTGATCAGCGTAATCAAGGTAGCAAAATCCCTATCTATTGTCAACTTTAGAAGAGCGCATTTACTCGCTTACCTCTTCTCTTCTGAGGCGGCTTTGGGATTGATTTTTTAGCGGACGATTCAGCTGGGAGAGATTTTCTTGACATATTCTTAGATGAAGGGTTAAACTAAATTATGATTTTAAAGAAAAATAGTGAAACGAAAATTATATAGTTATATTTAAATGGCTCAATGACCTTGATGAATCGCAAAAGGAGGAGGCTATGAAATGCATAGGAAGGATGTTGCTGGTCATCCTTCTCTTGGGAAGCGCCGTTCTCGCCTTGGCTGAAGAGAAGGGAAAGCGGTTCGAGGTTTCCTTATCCGGCGGTATTTCCTATGCCACTTCCAGCTTTGGTTTTTCGCCTGAGGTCGGTTTTTCCTTCTATCCGGTGGAGAACTTCGCCCTTTCCTTCGGCTTTGGCGTAGCCTATCACCTCCCCGAACTCGATTTCCGACAGTTTGCGGATTTGGTGGGGGATGCTACCCAGGATGAGATCATCATACGGGTAAGAAGCCAGTATCGCTTATTTTCCACCCTCAGTGCGGAGTACTCCTTCGATCTTTCCCCGCGGATTAAACCCTTTGCCAACGCAGGGATCGGCTGGTGCGGTGATTATGTGGACATCAATGTATACAACTGGACCTCTTCCAACCTTGCCAATTCTAAGGATGTTAGATATCGGAAGAACGGTTCCTTCTTCCTCTTCGGTGGTGGGATCGGGTGCCCCCTGGGAGAAAAGGGGGTCTTGAAGCTGATGCTGCGGGTTCTCAACCCCGGCGGGGATTTTTCTACCTATCAGGTAATCGCTCGTTTGGGCTTCAGGTTTTAAACAAATACGAGGTGCTCCGATGAAGGTATCGATCGGTTTATCGAGTAGGAGATTTGTGGTTCCTCTCATCATTCTTCTTCTTTTTAGCTCCGCCTTAGCCCTTGGTGATGATGAGAGGAAGAACGAAATAGCGGGCTATGTAAGCGGTTATTTTTGCATAGGCGACGGAGCGGAAAGTTACCTCTCCTTTGATATTGGGTATGAGAGAAGGTTCAACGATCGGATCTCCTTCGCGGTATCGGTAGGGTATGTTCCCCTGATGTGGGATTATAACTTGGCAAGCTCGGCAAGGGTGAATTTTAAGAAGAGCTTCGGTGGCTCCAGGAATTTCACCAGCGTCTCTAAGGTGGGGTCCGAGCTCGATCTTTATTTCGGTCTCTACTTCTATCTCCTTCGTCAGAGGGATAAAAGGTATGATCTCTTCCTCTATCTGGGAAACAGTTACTATCGGTGGTCTGAGAGCCATAAAGCATATTCTGATGATTCCTCCCGTACTGAGACCCTCTCCAACTCGGATTCCTTTTTCTCTCCATTGGATGTGGGCGTTGGACTTAGGTACAGATTTAGCAAGAGACATTTCTTGAGGGGAGAGTGGCGGTTGGGAAATGTCCTCTCGGGGGAAGAGCAGATATGGAAGCTCCTTCTCGGTCTTAGCTATCGGTTCTGAGAATCAAGTCAGGCTTAGGAGAAGGGTAAGCCCTGTCCCTACACAAGATATGGAGAGAATATAACGGTATGCTCGGTTCCTTGTGAAAGATAAGAGGGGCGCAAGTATCACCGATCATCTCTTTAGAGTGGAGGGACAGCCCTCGCCGCTGTCCGCATTTTTGATAATTGCCCGTTTTTCTCAATAGGGCGGACAGGAACGAGCCCTGTCCCTACATAGATTGAGATATAAAACCCCTACAAATATGGGGATAGGGACAAACGGTCTTTTCTTTTCTTTCCTGTTTGACAATGGATGAAAAGCTGTGCTACCTTCCTTACAAAATAAGGAGGGTAGCAATTGGCGCTTCTCAAAGCCCCGGCGGATACGAGAGTGCTTCTTTGTGGCGCCCAGGTGCCTTTCTTTCGTGGAGGGGCAGAACAGCTGATCTCCTCCCTCTCCGAGCATCTCCGTCGGCTCGGCTATCAGGTGGATGTGACCCAGCTTCCCTTCAAGTGGTATCCCAATCGCAATATCTTCCATCACGCTTTAGCTTGGCGCCTGCTCGATCTTTCTGAGGCGCATGGGGTTAGCATAGACATCCTCATCGCTACCAAATTCCCCTCCTATCTCGCCCGCCACAAGAATAAAGTGGTCTGGCTGGTGCACCAGTTCCGTCAGGTGTATGATTTCTACGGCACCATCTACTCCGGCTTCGATGCTCATAGTAAAGAAGACAACGAGATAAGGGAGATGATAATCAAGATGGATAAGCTCGCCCTGTCCGAGGCGCGGGCGCTTTTTGCCATTTCGAGAAATGTGGCGGAAAGGCTGGAGAGATATAATGGCTTGAAGGCAGAACCCCTTTACCCTCCCTTACCTCATCCGGAACGATATTATACCGAGGGCTATGGGGATTTCATCTTCTCTGCCTCACGGCTGGAGGAGGATAAGCGGATAGACCTCCTCCTTCGCGCCCTTGCCCATACCGATAAAAGGATACGAGCGAAGATCGTAGGAAGAGGGACGAGGAGGGAGAAGCTTGAGCAATTAGCGCGGGAGCTCGGGGTAAGGGATCGGGTGGACTTCCTCGGTTTCGTCCCCGAAGAGGAGCTGTATCGCCTCTATGCCAATGCCTTTGCCGTTTACTTCGCCCCCATTGATGAGGACTACGGCTATGTTACTGTGGAGGCGTTTACCTCGAAAAAGCCGGTGATAACCGGGAAGGATTCCGGAGGTATTCTCGAATTCGTTGAGGAGGGAGAAACCGGTTTTATCTGCCAGCCGGAACCGGAAGCTGTGGCAAAGAGGATAGAACTCCTCTTTAAGGATAAGGATTTGGCGAGAAGGCTCGGTGAGGCGGGTTACTGCAGGGTAAAGGATATCACCTGGGAGAAGACGATAAAAGCCCTTCTCTCTGCCGCCTCTTAATTATTAGAGGATTATCTCCATCTCTTTGACCAGCTCTGGGGGAAGATCGCCTATCTTGGCTCCGAATGGGGCTAAGATTGAAGATAGATCGGAGAGAGCCTTCTCTCGCCAGTGGCGGAGAAAAGGAGGAAGATTTGAGCGATCTATTCTCCTCTTCTTTCCAGGAAGGGAGAGCGCCTTTTCTATCGCCTTTATATAGTCATCCTTCATCAGGGGAAGGGTGTGTTCCTTTTTGGCGTATCTTCTTGCTTTTTCCCCCATTTCCTCCCGGAGTCTCTTATCCTCAATAAGCTTGCTGAGGGCGCTTACCAACGCCCTTTCCTCGTTGATCAGGGATATCCTCATCACGCATTCATCGGGGATGTCTGCTAAATGGGGAAGCTCTGAGATGAGGACTGGTTTTCCCGCCATCATAATCCGAAGGAGGGTGGCGGAGGTCTCGTAGACAGTGGGATAGCGCAGGTTAACCCCGATATCGGAGATGGCGAGGTAGGTGGCAAAATCATCGTAGGGGACGAAGCCGGTTATTATCACCCGATCTTTTATCCCCAATTTTTCCGCCTCCTTTGCCACATCGAGCTCCGCTGAAGGTTTTCCCACTACCAGGTAGCGGATGTTAGGGAATTGAGGAAGAAGTTTTTTCACCGCTTTTAATACCGAGGGGATCCGCTTCTCCGGGGTAGCTGCGCCAAAGGAGGCGATCACTACTTCGTCGTCGCAGATGTTATGTTTCCTTTTCAGTTTTTTGATCTCCTCCTCGCTCACTTCCAATTCAGCCACCCCCATCCTGATCAGCGATACCGGCACTTCAGGATGTTCTTTGTTGATCAGGGAGATAAGATACCGCTGGTGTACCGCCACGGCAAGGCTGGTATCTATCACCAATTTGTTGTAAGGAAAGCGGAAGTAAAGGGGCTTTCCTCCCATTCCGGTAACGACTATCCGGGCTAACAACCTCCCCTTCTCCCCCGGATAACAATATTCTATTTCTTCGATGTAAGGGGTGAGGTTCTTTCTATCCACAAAGTATTTGAGCCGTGAATGGTGAAGGTTGTAGTCGTGCAGAACGGTGAGCCCGGGGTGAGAAAGAAGGAAGGGGTAGATGTATTGATGGTATCCTGAATTTCCCATTTGATAAATGATGAGTTGGTAGGGGTCTTTGATATTCCTGAAGGAGAATTCCGAGGCGGGAAAGGCTTTCTCTTTGAAGGAGGAGGTGGGGCTGTACCCTTCATCGATGTAGATGTCTATCTCGAACTCCTCCCAAAGAAGGGGGATGAGCTCGGCGGAGTAATCGGCGATGCCCGATTTCGCCGGGGGAAGTGGGCTGAAAAAAGCGATCCTCGGCTTTCTACTCATTTTCCCTTTTTAAGGCTTTCGAGCTCCTTGGAAAGCCTGAGGGCAAGAGAGGTGAGTTCCTCCTCTTTTTTCCCTATGTCCTCGAGGATGAGATCCATCCGCTTTATGGGGAGGTGGGTAACCAGACGGAGGAGCTCCGCCTCCTTGGCAGCGATTAGGGGGATTATTGACTGGAAGAGGTGGATCATCGCCTGGTTCAGCTCCCGCTCCGCCAAAATTATCTCGTTTCTTATCTCGTTTTCCCGATTGAGGAAGTCGATGATCCGCGAGGTTGTCTCGAACCCAAGGGGATCGCCGAAAAAGAAGGAGAGGATCTTCCTCCCCACCGCCCGGATAGCCCGGATTATAAGGGGTTTCTGTCTCTCACTAACTCTTTCGTTTATCCAGCGGTTTAGGTCGGCTAAGATTATGCCAACCCGTTCCCCCTTTCCCGTTTCTATCGATCTTCGAAAGAGCTCATCAACCGCGGTAAGACGCCGGTTGAACTCCTCCTCTGCCTCCTTTCGCTTTTTGGTGAGAGCTTCCAAGGTCTCGTCCTTGAGCCGTTCTTCTATTTTTTTCTTATCCGGCTCAAGGATCTCATCTTTCTTCATTCTCCTCTCCAGTTAAGGGTTGGATTAGTCGATCGCTTCCCTCTTTACCCTCTGCCTCGATGAGGAGGGCGTAATCCTCTATTTTTCCGCAGGGCAAAGGGACCCTCACTTCACAGGTGCCCTCCTCGTTGGTAAGGGCAGAGACGATCTCAATAGGTGGATGCCCCTCACGGATTAGTTTAAACGAAACTCGGATACCCATAAGCGGTTTCTCGGTGATACCACGAGTGGTCGCTACTTTAAGGAAGATTTCATTCTCTATTTCCCCCTGGGAAAAGGAGAGGAGTTTCAGGTTCAATCCCTCAACATTCAGGGCGGATGATAGATGGTTGATGATGAGATCGTCGAGGCTTCCTGTGGGGGAGAGGGGGCGTTTTTCCTCCAGTTTTTCTTGATGGTCAAACCTGAGTTTACCGCTCGCTATCTCGCTCACCACCGTTCTGTGTTGCCTCCGCATCAGGGTTAGTCTCTCTTCCTTGCTGAGTTCTTTATTTATATAGGTCCTCCGCGAGGCAACGATCCTTCCCTTTTCATAGATCAGCGTTTCTATCAGCAGAGGAGCTTCTCCTCGTTCCTCGGTTTGGATGTGGAAGGTCTTTCCCTTATGAGTGACCTCGGTATTGAGCCCCATAGTCATCTTACAGCTCCCCGTGGTGGATTATGAGGGACCGGTTATCACGAGAAATTATTATAGGGAGGGGCGTTTGAGCTTGTCAATTTCAATTATGGGAGAGTGCCCTTTCCCTCCTTAATACCTCGCGGAGGAATTGCCCGGTATAGGAACCCTCTACCTCTGCCACCTCCTCCGGGGTGCCGGTGGCTATTACCCGTCCTCCTTCCTCGCCTCCTTCAGGACCGAGATCAATGATGTAATCGGCACATTTTATCACATCAAGGTTGTGCTCGATCACCACCACCGTATTCCCTAAGTCCACCAGCCGGGACAAAACGGCGAGGAGTTTCTTTATATCATCGAAGTGAAGGCCAGTGGTCGGCTCGTCGAGGATGTAAAGGGTACGGCCAGTACTTCTCTTGGACAGCTCGCGGGCGAGCTTCACCCTCTGCGCCTCACCTCCGGAGAGAGTGGGTGCCGGCTGGCCCAGCTTGATGTAGCCTAAACCCACATCTACCAGGGTCTCAAGCTTTCTCCTGATACTGGGGATGTTCCCCATCAGCTTCAGCGCTTCGTTCACCGTCATATTTAGCACATCGGCGATGTTCTTCCCCTTGTACTTCACCTCGAGGGTCTCCCGGTTGAACCTCGTCCCCTTGCACTGATCACAGGTGATGTAAACATCGGGGAGGAAGTGCATTCCGATCCTAATGATGCCGTTCCCCTCACAGGCTTCGCACCGCCCTCCTTTCACATTGAAGCTGAACCGACCGGGACGATACCCCCGCATCCTCGATTCCGGAAGCCGGGAGAAAAGCTCCCTGATGTGGGTGAAAACGCCGGTGTAGGTGGCGGGGTTGGAGCGAGGGGTTCTTCCTATCGGATCTTGGGTGATGTTTATTACCTTGTCTATATGCTCTATTCCCTCTATCCTCTCGTGCTTTCCTGGCTCCTCGGGCGATTTGTATATCTGGGAGGCAAGCGCCCGGTAAAGGATCTCATCTATGAGGGTGCTTTTCCCTGATCCCGAAACCCCGGTAACCGCAGTGAAGAGGCCGAGCGGTATCTTCACATCGATCTTTTTCAGATTATGCTCCTCTGCGCCCCTTATCACCAGGAATTTCCCTTTGGGCTTTCTCCTTTTTTCCGGAAGGGGGATGCGGAGTTTCCCCGAGAGGTATTTCCCGGTGATCGAACGATCGCATTTTTCGAGCTCATCCGGCGGTCCGGCGAAGACGACCTCTCCTCCCTGTTCGCCCGCTCCCGGTCCCAGATCAATGACATAATCGGCGGTCCTTATCGTCCTTTCGTCGTGCTCCACCACGATCACCGTGTTTCCCAGGTCGCGGAGTTTGCAGAGAGTATCGAGGAGTCGGCGGTTGTCCCGCTGATGGAGCCCAATGCTCGGCTCATCGAGGATGTAGAGCACCCCCATAAGGCGGGACCCGATCTGGGTGGCGAGCCTTATCCGTTGTGCCTCACCTCCGGAGAGGGTGTAGGTTGCCCGGTTGAGCTCGAGATAATCGAGGCCCACATTCATCAGGAACTGAAGCCGTTCCCTTATCTCCTTTAACACCCTCTCTGCAATCAGTTCCTCTTTGGGAGATAGCTTGAGCTTTGAGAAAACCTTAGCTGCCTCCTTTATCGAGAGGGAGGTGTAATAGGCGATATTCTTACCGGAAACAGTAACCGCTAAACTCTCCTTCCTCAGCCTCGCCCCACCGCATTCAGGACAGGGACGGAGCGACATATACCGCTCGATCTCCTCCCTCACCGCCTCGGAGTCGGTCTCCTGGTACCGCCGCATCAGGTTGGGGATGATCCCCTCAAATGGAGCGTAAAAGCGATAGTGGCGGTTGATCTTCTTTATGTCGAACTCTATTCTCCCCTTGGTGCCGTAGAGGATCGCTTCCTTCGCCCTCTCCGGAAGATCACGGAACGGGGTCCTCATACTGAAACCATAGTGCTTAGCAAGGGATTCGAGCATCTGATACTGATAGGAATAGGGGTTGTCACTCACCACCCTTATCGCCCCCTCGGCAAGGGATTTCCCCTCATCGGGGATGATCTTCTTCGGCGATATCTCCCGCATCACTCCGAGACCGTCGCATACCGGGCAGGCACCGTAGGGAGAATTGAAGGAGAACACCCTCGGGGATAGCTCGGGGATGCTCACCCCGCAGTAAACGCAGGCTAATCGCTCGGAAAAGAGCTGGTCCTCCCCGTTCTCCCGCGCTATTACCACCACACCGTCTGCAAGCTCCAAGGCGATCTCGATGGAATCGGCGAGCCTTCCTTCGATCCCTTTCTTCACCACCAGCCGGTCCACCACCACCTCGATCTCGTGCTTTTTGTTCTTGTCGAGTTTTATCTCTTCGGATAGGAGATGGATCTCGCCATCTATCCTCGCCCGGATGAATCCCCTCGCCATCAGTTTCTCGAACTCCCGGCGGAACTCCCCTTTTCTCCCTCGGACGATCGGGGCGAGGATCATAATCTTTTCCCCCTGAGGAAGCTCGAGTATCCTATCCGCTATCTGCTGGACCGTCTGGGATGAGATCTCTCTGCCGCAGATGGGGCAATGGGGATGCCCTACCCGGGCGAAGAGGACCCGGAGGTAATCGTATATCTCGGTTACCGTGGCTACGGTGGAGCGGGGGTTTTTGCTCGCACTTCGCTGTTCGATGGCTATTGCCGGGGATAAGCCTTCGATCGATTCCACCTCCGGTTTTTCCATCTGTTCGAGGAACTGCCGGGCATAGGCGGAGAGGGACTCCACATAACGCCTTTGCCCTTCGGCATAGATGGTGTCGAAGGCGAGGCTCGATTTTCCCGATCCCGAGACCCCGGTTATCACCACCAGTTTGTCCCGGGGGATCTCGACATCGATATTCTTTAAGTTATGCTCTCCTGCCCCCTTAACGATGATCTTATCGACAGCCATCTCTCTCCTTTTGGGAAAGAAAAAACCACCACTTCGGTGGCTTATAATTTAAGTTAGCAGAGGTTGCCCTTGGTGTCAAGAAGCCCATTACTATTGGGCACATTTAGCCACTAAGCATTTGGTATTACTTCCTACCGCACCGAGAGGCAATCAAGCTTCCGTGGTTATTTATCCTTATTTAGATGTGGGCTTAGGATATAAGCATAGATTTAACGAAAAGTATTCCCTGAAGGTTGGACGGAAATGAAAGAAGCCCTGTTTAGAAAGAGAGTGTTTTATCAAGGTTTTTTCGGCTTAAGCTACCGGTTTTGAGATACCGAAGGTGTTCTTTTCCCCGTAATTATTACATCTTACTGACCCGCGGTCATCTCACCGAAAAGAGCCAATTTCGCACCGCCTCCGCTTCATCCTGGGCGAGTGAAGGTAGGTGTTGCCCATCTATCTCCCGGATCGGCATAACGCCTATCAGGGAGTTAGTGACCCATACTGTCTCCGCCTGTAGGAGTTCCTTTAGGGTGATCATCTCTTCCCGGACCTCGGCGCCGCGCTCATTGAGGTAATCGATTACCCTCCTCTGGGTGATCCCCGATAGTTGATAGGCGCTTTTCGGTTTCCACCATCGGTTGTCTCTCCGAAAGAGTAAGGATCCTGTCGCTGTTTCCGCCACATAGCCCTTTGGATCCAGAACGATAGCCTCATCCTTTCCCGCATCAGCTGCCTTTTGTCTTGCTTTAAGATAAAAGAGGTAATTCAAGGACTTGTGCTCGGCAAGAGGAGGTGAGAAGCCCGCCCGATAGACAAATAGCCTCCAACCCTCGTGGTATCGTTTCCTCCCTGGCGGTGAGTATGGCTCGGCGATGAGACAGAGGGTTGGCTTGGAGGAGGGGGGAAGTCCCAGCCCTGAGATTATTCCTCTTGTGAGGATGATCTTCACCCGGGCAATGGCTCTCGCAAGGTCGTTCCTTCTGAGGAGCTCTTTAAGCACCTTATCCCAGTTGATCCTTGGTAGCTCGGGGAGCCTGAGCTCAGCCGCGGATTTCCTCAGCCGGTCTAAGTGATCCGGGAGAAAGAAGATTTCCCCTTTATCCGCGCGAAGGGTTTCGAAGAGGCCATCACCATAGAGGAATCCCCGATCCAAAGGTGAAATACGGGCATCTTTGAGAGTAGTGAACGACCCGTTCAGCCAGATGACCGCGTCTTTTCTTTCTCCTTTATCATCCATCATCGTCTAAAGGTCTTTTTCAGGGAGCGGATGAGATCGAAGAGGGTTTGTCCTTTGTGAAGGGTCTCCTGATACTCTGCCTCTTCATCGGAATCGTAAACTACTCCGCCCCCAACCGCGAAGTGGAACAGCCCCTTATGGAGGATACCCGTTCTGATACCGATGTTCAAATCCATATTCTTATGCCAGCCGAGATAGCCAATGCAGCCTGTATAGACATGGCGGACATTTGGTTCCAGCTCGTCTATGATCTCCATCGCCCGGATCTTGGGGCATCCGGTGATAGAGCCTCCGGGGAAGGTTGCTCGGAGGATATCGCCGTAGGTTATTCCGGGACGGAGCTTCCCAGTGATGATGGAGATCAGGTGAAATACATTCTGGTATTCTTCCACTCGCTTGTGCTCCGCTACCCTGATGGTTTTTGGAGCGCAGACCCTTCCCAGGTCGTTTCTAAGGAGGTCAACGATCATAGAGAGCTCTGCATCCTCCTTAGGGTCTTTGAGGAGCTCTTTTTTTAATCGCTTATCTTCTTCCTTCGTTCTTCCCCTTCTTCTCGTGCCCTTGATGGGACGGGTCTCGATGTAATCATCCTGGCGAAAGAGGAACCGTTCCATAGAGGTGGAGAGGATCTGATGGTCGCCCCCATTCACGAAGGCGTAAAAGGGGGCGGGGTTTCGCCTGAAGAGCTCGATCCAGAGTCGCCACGGGTCCCCCCGGAAGGGGAAGGAAAACCTCTGCGATAGATTGACCTGATAGACATCCCCTTCCCGGATATAACGGCGGATGCGCCGTACCGCTTCGAGGTATTCCTGGTGGGTGAAGTTGCTCCTCAATTCACCAGCTTCAAGGGGGGTATCTGGTTTGCTATCCCCTTGCTCAGAGAGGGGAATATCGAAGGCATTCTCCTCTTCGCCATAGGCCAAGAGAATCCGGTTTATCGTCCCTTTAGCCCGGTCGTAGATCAGGATATCTCTTGGGAAAAAGAGGAAGAGGTCGGGAAGAAGAAGGTCATCTGAAGCAGACTGAGGAAGCTTCTCGATGGTATTTTTGAGTTCGTAAGCAAAATAGCCTACTGCTCCACCCATAAAAGGAGGGGTGGCGAGAGGGAAATCGGGTTCAAGATGGGTCAAGAGATCATCAACGAGGGAGATAGGATCCCCTTCCCCTCTCCAACAACCCTTTGGGGTGATCACCTCGTAATTTCTTCCCTTTGCCCGGAGGATGAGGAAAGGATCACCACAGGCTATGGAATAACGACTGCAGTCAAGCCCTCCTCCGCTGAGCAGAACCGCGCTTACTTCCCCTTCGGCTATCTCCTGAGCCAGTTCCAAGAATTTCTCGTCCGATCCATTCCGGAAGGTCGTTTCCATCGTCAGGATGCGCACCTGCCTGGGAATGACTGAAGCCCACCTCATAGTTCACCCTCCGTCTTTTTGAAGGGAGGTTTCTCTTTTCCCCAGCCCAGCCGGGGGAAGCGGTCGGGGTCTTCAAGTGGGGATGGTTTTTTAACTTTCCAGTCTGGCTGAAGGCGGAGGAAGTTATAGACCAGCTCCAAGCCATATTCAGAGAGGAAGGATTCGGGATGGAACTGAACGCCGTAGATGGGAAGATGGCGATGCTTAATTCCCATAATCACATCGTCTTCCGACTGGGCTAACGGTATGAGATCAGGAGAACGGATCAGGATCTTAAGCGAGTGGTAGCGCGCGGCAAAGAAAGGCGAGGGGATACCGGAGAAGATCCCTTCGCCGGTGTGGTGGATTTTCGAGCGCTTGCCGTGAATGGGCAGGGGGGCTTTGACCGTTTCCCCGCCGAACACCTCATTGATGACCTGCATCCCAAGGCATACCCCTAATATCGGAATGGTATCCCCGAAATGGCGGACGACCTCCTTGCTGATCCCGGATTGGGCTGGTGTGCAAGGACCGGGGGAAAGGGTAATCCAATGAGGCTTCAATTCCTCGATTTCCTTTATGCGGATTTCGTCGTTCCTATAGACCAATACCTCGATATCGAATTCGAGGAAGAGTTGGGCTAAGTTGTAGGTGAAGGAATCGTAATTATCGATGATAAGAAGACGCATTGCCTCCTTCTATTTCTCGGAACCCTTTACCTCTTTAAGAAAAGCTATCTTAGCTTTGGGGAGGAGACGATCATCCCATCAGAAAGGACGATATCATCCGCTGTTCCCTCTTGTCCATCCTTTCCCGGGGCAACTATTCGGTAGCTTCTGCCGTTGGAGTGGTAGGAGAAGGGGTTTCCCCAGGCATCTCGCTCGGGGAGAAGGACGAGGTAGTTTGGGGAGAGAGCGGACTTGAGCACCCCCACCCCCTCGCCGACGGGGTAGCTTCCGGTATCCGCCTGGTAAGAGGAAAGCGCATCGGCGATCGCCTTCAGGTCGTCCTTCGTTCTGTCGATCTTCCCCTTATCCAGGGCGCCGAGAAGGATCTGAGGGTAGGTCTTTTCCTTCTCCTCCTTCTTGCAGGCAGGAAGAAGAAGGGAAAGGACGATGAAAGCAAGGATGAGTTTTTTCATTTTCTCTCTCCTACTCCTCCTTGGGCGGAGGGTGGAATTATGAGCCGCGGCTCTTTTTTCTCCGCCTCTTTTCTCTTTTTTACCGCAAGCTCTATGCTTCGTTTAACCAAGGTCAGGGCAAAGGGGATGAATTTGATCTCGTGAGATGAGAAGGCGTGCGCGGTGGCGAGGGCTATTTCCGCCTCGAGCTTCATCCCCTTCTGGTAGAGGAAGTAGCCCATCTCGATAAGCCTTCTCTTATATAATTCCTTTTTCTCTTCGGTGAAGTACCGCTCCGCCTCTTCGAGGAATATCTTATTCCTCCGTTCCTCCCGCTGGATGTCTGAGAGGATGAGGGGGCTTTCCTCAGCGGTGGCGAATCTTTCCACCCCCTCTTTTATCTCCTCCTCAGGGATAAACCAGCCAATTATACCGGGAAGCTGGAACAGTCTATCTCCCTGTTCAAACAGCGCCTCTCGGGCTGCGATATCTTCCTCGGGTATAAATTGATAGATAAGCGGTTTTTCGAACCTTTCTCTGGGTTCCCCGATCCAGTTGCGCCAGCTTACAAATTCGGCTGGGGGTTTCCCCCCTCCTTTCTCGTTTAACCCTGCGTATTCGCCAAGGAGGGTCCTGATGTAGTCCGCCGGGGCTTCTACCATCTGGATCCCTTTTGTCTCCTCCGCCCGCCTGATCGAGCTCATTAATTCCTCATAGGGAACGCTATGGGTGATGAAGCGGAGGATGCCCTTCGTGTCCGAGGCGATTATCTGGAAGAAACGAACCTCGCCCCTTCCCTTCGGCATAACGAGGACCAAGAGTCGCTCGCCTAAGGAATCGATGGGGGAAAGGTATCCCTCCTCTTCCTCCTTTCTTTTTTCTCCAGGCGTTTCCCGAGAAGGTGGCTCTACTCCTTTGCTCTTTAGTTGGTGGATCGCTTTTCTTATCTTCTTTATCCGCTCCTTGTCGCTGGTTCTTTCGAGTTCAGAGAGAAGAAGGGAGAGTGAAGCAGGGGTTTCGATCTTTCCCAGGGCGTCGATGATTGCTCCATCGAGTTCAGCCCTTTCCCCAAGGAGTAGAGGGAAAAAGGCGATCGCCTTCTCAGGAAGAAGGGCAAGATCAGCAATTAAAGAGAGCTTCACATCTAAAGGGAGCTCCTTAACCCGGGAGGAAAGCGATGAAAGGTCCGCCTCCTCGTCTTTTATGAGGGAGAAAAGCTTCATCCCCTCCCTGATGGCGGAAGAAACCCCCGGTTCGAGCTTTGCCCCGACTGCTTCCGCTATTTCCACCGCCTTGAGCCTTAGAGAGAGGGGAAGAGCGGAATTCTCCGCAACGAGTTTTGCTATCTTCCCAAGATCTGGATCATCAAGCCTTTCAACAAGCGTTAATATGTGAGCGATATCCTCCTTCTTCTCAATCTTCTTCTTTATCGCCTGCGCAATCTCCTTTTTCCGGTCCTTGATCGAGGGAAGGAGGGAGGCTAATGCCTCCTCATCCTTCCCCTTGATTGCTTCAAGCGTTTCGGAAAGAAGTTTTGCCGGTTTTATCCTCTCCTTTGACATCTTCTCCCTAATGAATGGTGTAGCTCATCCCAATGCTGAAATGGAACCCGGGAGCAGGTGTAAGGTAAGGGGTTGTTCCTATATAGATGCCACGGGTTTCGTACTTCTGGTTAAGAATGTTTGAGAGGCGAAGGAAGAGCTCGCCATCTTTCAGTCGATAGGAGACCTTAGCGTTAAGCAGCTGATAAGATGGGAGCTCGGGAAGGAGGTTCTCCTCATCTCCGCTAAGAGGAGCGGATGAGACGAAGAGTCCCTCAAGATAAGCCTTCACCCTTTCCCCGAGTGAGAGATCAAGCCCCAGGGACATCTTGTGCCGTGGCACTAAGGGTATCCTGTTTCCCGCGTTTTCCCCAGCACGAAACCGGGCATCGGTATAGCTGTAGCTTGCATATCCGCTGACCGAGTCCGTTAACCGTCCCCTAAGTTCCATCTCGACACCCTGCCTCCTGCTTTTTCCTACATTCTCGTTCCTTCCCCCGCGGAAGGAGTCGAAGACAAATACTATCTCATTCTCCATATCCATTCTATACCAACAGAGGTATCCCTTCAACCCTTTGCCAGAGCGGAACTTTATCCCCGTCTCGTAAGAGAGGGCGGTGGTGGGGACGAGATCGGGGTTCGAGCCGAAGGTGGGGTAAGCGAACATCTGAATGACCGTTGGGGTGAGGAAGGCTTCCCCGATGTTTCCATAGAGGGCGAACTTGGGGTTGAGCTGGTAGCTTCCTCCAAAACGGATGGTCCCTTTGGCGAATGTTTTGTCGTTGTTGTTTTGCGGAAGGACGAGATCGTGATAGTGGAAGCTCTTCCTGTCGTATCTTGCCCCGAGGGTAAGTAGAAGCCTCGATATCGGCTCAAACCTATCTTCGATGAAGTAGCCCTCTACCCGCTGGTCGGTCGAGTTCTCCGAAACGAGGTAAGGGTTTTCTCCCTGGGCGTTGGTAGTATATCCCTTGGCGCCGAAGGTATGACTGGTGAGCTCGATGCCCAAAATAGCAGTATTTGCCCTGCCCAAAAGGTCCCCGTTCCAGGTTAATTCCGCCACCACTCCTTTGCTTTTTGCCTTGCTTTCGGTTAAGAAGCCACCGTATAAAGCTGCCATCCTCCCGGTAGTGAGGGTGTCGATATCCTGGCTCCTCCTGAAGACATTGGCGTTTAAGAAGAGACCGGGGGAGAACCTCCGCTTGATTGAAACCGAGATAAGGTTGCCATCTTCGAAGTTCCTGTCCACCAGATTGAAGGGAGCCTGTTTTCTATCCTGTTCGAGCTCCTCCTCGGTGAGCGCCCCGGGGTTTCCCAGCCGATTGTTGCTATAGCTTGCTATGAACTCGATGTCTGTCTTGTCGTCTGGTTTATACCCCATCTTTCCAAATAGGTTCTTCATCTTTAGGTAGCCGTTTTGCCGGAAGCCATCAGACCTTCTGTATTTTCCCAAACCGAAGAAGGAGAACTTCCCCAGGCTTCCGCCACCCTTTACCACATAGCGCTGGGAGTGGTAGCTTCCGTAATCGAAGCTTAGGTCGAGCCTCGGCTCTTTACCACCACTTTCGGTGATGAAGTTCACCCTTCCCGCCATCGCTCCATCGCCGTAAAGGGAGGAAGCGCTTCCCCTTATCACCTCCACCCGGCTTATCGCCTCCAGGGGGATGAGTTCGAGGTTCACCCGGTTGTCGTCCGGCTCGTTTATCCTCACCCCGTCGAACGCCACTGCCAAGGCGTTTCCCTCGGCGAATCCGCGGAGGGAGACCGTCCCCTCAACCCCGTTTCCCACATCGTCGTAGACGAGAAAGCCAGGAAGGGAGTAGAATATATCCTGAGGGATGGTTGCCCCCGAGGTGGTGATCTTGGAGCGGGTGATGATGCTCACGCTCGCCGGCAGGGTAAAGGGGTCTATCCCCTCTGCGGGAAGCCGGCTGGCGGTGATCACTATCTGCTCCTTGTAAACCAGCTTCGGGGGCTTCTTCTTTTCCTTTGTCTCCTGTTGTCCTCCCAGAGTGGGTGTTGCTATAAGGGAGAGAACGAGGATCGAGACTAAATACTTGAGCTTTTTGCCTATCATACTTCTACCTCCTTTTTGGTTTATTTCCTCTTTGTTTCTTCAAGCCATCTTTGGGGAATACCACGATTGCCCCGGTTTCCCCCTCCTTTTTCACCGAAAGAGGGAAGTGGTAAATCTCGCTTAGGTTCTCCTCGGATAGGACCTCAACCGGGGTGCCGAAGGCACGCCTCCCGCACCGGTTTAGGAGAAGTAGTTTATCGGCATAAAGCGATACGAGGTTGACATTGTGGCTGGTTAGGATAACGGTGAGGTTCTCCTTCTGATTGAGCTCGCTTAGCAGGTTGAAGAACTCGTACTCGTGCTTGAGATCGAGCTCGGCGGTTGGCTCATCGAGGAGGAGGACCTTTGGCTCCTGAGCGAGTGCTCGAGCGAGAAGAACCCGTTTCTTCTCCCCTGCACTCAGGGTGGTTATCATCCGCTCTGCCAGATGGAGGGCATCCACCCGAGATAGCGCCGATTTCGCTATCATAAGGTCGTTCCTCCCGGCGAACCGCCACCAGCCTAAATGCGGTGCCCGTCCCTGAAGGACGATGTCCATCACCTTGAAATCGAAGTAAAAGCTCACCTCTTCGGGAAGGTAAGAGAGCCTTCTCGCTATCTCCCTCCGTCCGAGGTTGGCGATGTCCTCCCCGAAGAGAAGTACTTCGCCCGCTTCCGGCTTTAGGGTCCCGGCGATGAGCTTGAGGAGGGTGGATTTCCCCGCTCCGTTCGGTCCTATTATTCCCAGAAACTCGCCCCGCTCAGCGGAGAAGGAAAGGGATTGGAGGATCTTCTTTTTCCCGAAAGAAAAGGATAATCCTCTTACCTCAATCGCCGAGCTCATCCCTAAGCCTCCTCAGGAGAAGAAAGATAAAGAAGGGTCCTCCTACCCCAGCGGTTATTACCCCCACGGGTAGTTCGGTTGGCGCCATCACGCTCCGAGCCAAGGTGTCTGAGAGGATGAGGAAGATCGCCCCGGCTATCGCCGATAAGGGGAAGCCTATCCTGGTATCCGCCCCGGCGAGATAGCGGACGATGTTTGGGATGATGAGACCGACGAATCCTATCGCCCCGGCAAGCGATACGGAGAAACCGGTAAGGAGGGAGGCGAGGAGGAAAGATATCTTCTTTATCCGTTCCACATCGACGCCAAGGGAAAGGGCGCTCTCCTCCCCCACCATCATCAGGGACAGGGGGCGGGAAAGAAGGAAGACGGGGATTATGAGTAGCAAAAAGTAGGGAATGGTGGTGAGTACGGTGTCAAGGCTCTGGCTTGAGAGGTCTCCCATCATCCAGAAGAGCATCCCCTTCACTGTACTTGATGGGGAGAGGGAGAAGAGGAGCATCGCTGCTGCCGAGAAGAAGGAAGAGACTATCACCCCCGCAAGGATGAGTCGCACCGTGCTCATTCTCCCTCCCCGTTTTGCTACCAAATAGACGATGATGATGGCGATGGTACCCCCGGCAAAGGCGAAGAACTCGCTTCCGATGAGGGTTGCTCCCATACCGAGCGATATCCCGATGATGGAGCCGAGCACCGCCCCACTCGACACCCCGAGTATATAGGGATCGCCAAGCGGGTTTCTGATAAGGGATTGGTAGATCCCACCAGCGAGGGAGAGCGCTGCTCCCACCATAGCGGCAAGAAGTACCCGGGAGAGCCTTATCTCGATGACGATGACCCCGGATGTCCCCCTTGCTTCTCCATTTTTGAGAAAGGAGAGAAGGGAGGAGAAAACATCGGAGAAGGCCACCTTCACCCCGCCCAAGCCAAGGGAAAGGAGGCAGGCGAGGAAAAGAAGGAGGAGGGAACCTCCGATGAGCAAGAAGAATCTCCTCCTCTTCATCTTTTACTCCTTGTTGAAGGCTTCAGGATGGAGGATCTTCGCCATCTCTTCGATGCCGAGTACGATCCTTGGTCCTGGTCTTAGGATCAGGTCCTCGTTTAGGGAGTAAATCCTCCCTTTTCTTACCGCGGGAAGAAAACGGTATCTCTCTTTGAACCATTTCATCTCCCCTTCGGTAAGCGGGGGAAGGAAGATCACCTCGGGTTCGCTTCGCGCCAGCTCCTCAGGGCTCAGCCGAACCAGCTTCTGATCAAGGGAAGAGGTTATGCTTTCTCCACCTGCTATCCTGATCGCATCGGTGAGAAATGTTCCTTCCCCTGGTGCCATAAGAGGCTTATGCCATATGAGATATAAAACCTTGACCGGTTTCGCGCCTGCGAGCCGTTTCCTTATCCTCTCGATCCTTTCTTGGAACCTCTTTGCTTCTTTTCCCCCTTCCTTCTTTTTTCCGATGAGCGTTCCTATCAGTTCGATCTCCCTCGCTATCGAGGAAATATCGGTCGGCTTGGTTACGAATACCGGGATACCGAGGCTTTCAAGCTTAGCTATTGTCTCCATCCTGGTGCCGGCGGTAGTGGCGAAGACGATGTCGGGCGCAAGGGAAACTACCTGCTCGATGCTCGGAGAAAACCCACCCACCTTCGGCTTCGCCTTCACTTCTTCCGGGTAATTGCACATATCGCTCACCCCCACCACCAATTTGCCACCATCAACGGCGAAGAGGATTTCGGTTAGGTTGGGAGCAAGGGAGATTATCCTCTTTGGGGGGTAGGGGTATATCACCCTCCGCCCGAGTTCGTCCCTTACCTCCCTCCTTCCCCCAGCAAGGGGGATGAAGAGGAGCAAGCCGATCGTTATTAATTTAAGGTTGATCCCTTTTCTCATTTTTACAAAATTAAAGGCACCCAACCTCCCGATATTGAGGAGTGGGTGCCCTATACTCACCCAACCCTCCCTCGAAGGTTGGTGGTGTTAGCTATTGGCGGTTCCTGACTTACGGATCATCCTACTCACCGCAGCCTTCCCAGGAACCCTGGCTTTCTTCAGCCTACAGGCTCCCAGTGGCTTTTTCCCCTTTCGGGTAAGCGGCTTTCGTCCCCGAACACAGTAGCGGGGCTGTGGCGGATTCTCACCGCACTTCCCTTGTAAAAAGAGCCATCCCTACTATATCCCCTCCCTTTATCCCTGTCAAGCTGTTTCCCCATAAAAGGGGATGTTGAAAATGTTCGGGATTTTCTGTATCATAGCCTCTGTTCAATTCTTTCGGGGGTAGTTATGTTCAAGACGATAGAGTGGAAGGACGACAAGGTAATAATGCTCGATCAACGGCTTCTCCCCGGGGAGAAGGTCTATCGCACTTATGAGAAGGGGGAAGAAGTAGCTCAGGCGATAGCGGATATGGTCATCCGGGGGGCGCCGGCGATCGGGGTGGCTGCTTCCTTTGGATTAGCCCTTTTTGCTGTTCGCTTTACCGGTGATAACGAGGAAGCTTTCGCTTCCTCATTTGCCCGGATGTGTGAACTGATGAGGTCCTCCCGACCTACCGCGGTGAACCTCTTTTGGGCGGTTTCTCGGATGGAGGAGGTGTTTCGGAATAGTCGAGGAAGAGGGGTTTCCGCCATAAAGGAGGCGCTCAAGAAGGAGGCTTTCGCAGTCTATGAGGAGGATATATCGATAAATAGAAGGATGGGTAAAAACGGCGCCTCCTTGATCCCCGATGGTGCTACCGTGCTTACCCATTGTAATGCCGGGGCATTGGCTACCGCTGGCTACGGCACTGCCCTTGGCGTTATCCGCGCTGCTCGCGAGGAGGGAAAGAAGGTCTCCGTGTTTGCCGACGAGACGAGACCTTACCTCCAGGGGGCGAGGCTCACCACCTGGGAGCTCCTTGAGGACGGTTTTCCCGTCACCCTGATCACCGATAATATGGCGGGCCATTTCATCAAGAGTGGGGAGATAGACCTCATCATTGTGGGGGCGGATAGGATTGCAGCAAACGGGGATGTGGCGAATAAGATCGGAACCTACACCCTGGCAGTGCTCGCTAAGGAGAACGGTATCCCCTTTTATGTCGCTGCCCCGATATCCACTATAGACCTTTCCACCCCATCGGGCGATTCCATCCCCATCGAGGAGCGCGATCCCACCGAGGTGGTGGTGATAAACGGGAAGAGGATTGCTCCCTCCGGGGTGAATGTCCGCTACCCCGCATTTGATGTCACCCCGGCGCGATATATCTCCGCCATCATTACCGAGCAGGGGGTAGCTCGTGCTCCTTATGCGGATAGTTTAAGGAAATTGGTTGGTGCTTTGTGATGCTCGTCTTAGGTGTTGAAAGTTCCTGTGATGATACCGCAGCAGCGGTGGTTTCTGATGGGAAGAGGATACTCTCGAACATCGTCTCCTCCCAAATCTCGGCGCATCGGGAATACGGTGGGGTGGTGCCAGAGCTCGCCTCTCGCCATCATATAAGGAACATCATACCAGTTGTCTCCGAGGCACTCGATAAGGCAGAGGTTGGCCTCGAAGATATAGACGCCTTCGCCGCCACCAGGGGACCTGGCTTAATCGGCTCCCTACTCGTCGGGCTTTCATTTGTGAAGGCGGTTTCTTATGCTGTTAGGAAACCGTTTGTCGCTATAAACCACCTCGAAGCCCACATCCATTCGGTGCTCATCGAGAACGAGGGGGTGGAGTTTCCCGCCCTCGCCCTGGTTGTTTCCGGTGGTCATACCAGTCTCTTTTATCTGCCTGAGCCCTTCCGCTATCGTCTCTTAGGAAGAACGAGGGACGATGCTGCGGGCGAAGCCTTCGACAAGGTGGCGAAGCTCCTTTCCTTGGGTTATCCTGGCGGTCCCGTAATTGAGAGATTGGCGGAGGGGGCTCGAGGCGATATCCCCTTTCCCATAGCCAAAATAAGCGATGGTAGCCTCGACTTCAGCTTCTCTGGTCTTAAGACAGCGGTACTCCGCTATGTGAAGAAAGGGATGCCGGATGAGGAGCGTGATGTCTGGCTTAAGAACATAGCGGCGAGCTTTCAGGAGGCGGTTTCTACCGCTATCTGCGACAAGTTGAAGCGGGCAGCTCGTTTTTATAACCCCCGTTCGATACTTATCTCGGGGGGGGTCTCCTGTAATCGCTATTTAAGAAAGAGGATCACCTCAGCCTTCAAGGGGAAGAGGGTGAAGGTTTATTTCCCTTCGCCCGAGCTTTCCACCGATAACGGGGCTATGGTGGCTTCGCTTGCTTATTTTAAGCTTATCCGAGGGGAAGCCTCTTCCCTTTCGGTCGATGCCGATGCTGATTTAACCTTAGCACAAGGGGAGGGAGAAGGTTGATACCGGGAAAAGGAGGGACCTATATCGGGTTTGATATCGGAGGAACCAATATCCGCGGGGGGCTGGTCGACTCCCAGGGGAGGCTCAACACCCTGCTCGAAGAGAGGACGAGGAAGGAATCCCTTGAGGAGTTCTTCTCTCAGATTGGTTCTCTTTATAAAAAGCTTTGTTCCCTCGTTCTCCTCGATGGGGTAAAGGGGGTTGGCTTTGGCTTCCCCGGTTTCATCGATCTAAAGAGCACGGTGGTTGAGCGTTCGCCAAACCTGCCCATTCTTAACGGGATTAACCTAAAAGAGAAGCTTTCCTCTGAGATCGATGTCCCCTTCTTCATCGAAAACGATGCCAATGCAGCAGCTATAGCCGAGGCCCATCTTGGCTGGGGGAAAGGGGGGAAAAGCTTTTTCCTCCTCACCATCGGCACCGGCTTGGGAGGAGGCCTCGTTCTTTCGGGAAGGATCTGGCACGGTATTCGTGGTTATGCCGGGGAGATAGGCCATATAACCGTCGATCCCAATGGCTTTCCCTGTTCTTGTGGCAATCGCGGTTGCCTTGAGACAGTGGTCTCGGGAAGCGGTATTGTGAAAAGGGTAGGTTATTATCTCGATAAGGGGGAGTATTCCGCCCTTCTAAATGTTGAGGGTGAGTTGACCGCTGAGATCGTTTACCAGTATGCCAAAGAAGGGGATCCCGTTGCCCGAAAGGTGCTCGATGAGGTGGGAAGGACTTTGGGGATCGTTATCGCTAATATCCTGAACTGTCTTAATCTGGAGTTGATCGTTCTTGCGGGCAAGGTGATGCGAGCGGCTGAGTTTCTCCTTCCTCCTGCCCTTTCCGAAGTCGAGGCGAGGGCTATACCTGGGGCTCTCTCCTCTGCCGAGATCAAGGTCTCCAAATTGGGCAATGAGGTAGGGGTGGTTGGTGCCGCCCTCGTTGCCCGGGAAGCCCTTTCCCAGGAAGATTCAAGATGAAGAAGGAGTTTATCCGCAATTTCTCTATAATCGCCCATATCGATCACGGTAAGTCCACCTTGGCTGATCGGTTGCTTGAGCTAACCGGGGCGCTTTCCCCTCGCGAGATGGCGGAGCAGGTGCTTGATACGATGGATCTTGAGCGGGAGCGAGGGATAACGATAAAAGCCCATTTCGTCCGTCTCACCTATCAGGCTCAGGATGGAAGGGAGTACATTCTGAACTTGATCGATACTCCGGGTCATGTTGATTTTACCTATGAGGTCTCGCGGAGCCTGGCTGCCTGTGAGGGAGCACTGCTCGTGGTCGATGCCTCCCAGGGGGTGGAGGCGCAGACGCTATCCAACACCTACCTCGCTTTAGAGAACGATCTTGAGCTCATCCCGGTGATAAATAAGATCGACCTCCCGGTGGCGGAACCGGAACGGGTGAAGGAGCAGATAAAGCAGATAATAGGACTTCCCCCTGAGGAAGCGCTTTTGGTAAGCGCCAAGGAAGGAACCGGTGTTCCCCCGGTTCTCGAGGCGATCGTAAAGAGGATACCACCGCCAAGAGGTGATTACGATAAGCCTCTAAAGGCGCTTATTTTCGATTCCTGGTTCGATCCCTATCACGGGGCGATCGTCTTGATCCGGGTGGTTGATGGCCGGGTTGCTCCGGGGATGAAGATCAAACTTATGTCTTCGGGCAAGAGCTATGAGGTGCTTGAGGTAGGGGTTTTCACCCCCAAGCGGATTAAGGTTCCTGAACTCTCAGTGGGGGAGGTGGGTTATCTCATCGCCGGTATCAAACAGCTTGCCGACACAAAGATAGGGGACACCATCACCGAGGAGGAAAATCCCACTTCTCATCCCTTCCCCGGTTTCCGGGAGATAAAGCCGATGGTGTTCGCCGGGCTCTATCCGGTGGATACCGGGAAATACGAGACGCTCCGTGATGCCTTAGCCAAGTTAAGGCTCAATGATTCCTCCTTCTTCTACGAGCCGGAAACCTCGGCAGCACTTGGTTTTGGCTTCCGTTGCGGTTTCCTTGGCTTACTTCATATGGAGATAGTGAAGGAAAGATTGGAGCGGGAATTTGGCCTCGAGCTCCTCACCACCGCCCCCAATGTGAAGTACCGGATCACCACCAAGAAGGGGGAGGTCTTTGAGGTGGAGAACCCCACCAAGTTCCCCAAGATGGGGGACATCCTGAAGATAGAGGAACCGTTCATCACCGCCACCATCATCACCGATGCCTCTTACATCGGTCCTATCCTTACCTTGTGTGAGGAACGCCGAGGGGAACAACGGGGAATGGAGTATCTCTCCGGCAACAAGGTGGTGATAACCTATGATCTTCCCCTTAATGAAGTGATAGTGGATTTCTACGATAGGTTGAAGTCGGTCTCTCGAGGGTATGCCTCGCTCGATTATCAGCATGCAGGGTATCGGGAATCCGATCTGGTGAAGGTGGATGTTCTGGTCAATGGGGAGCCAGTTGATGCCCTTTCCTTCATCGCCCATCGGGATCGGGCGTACTACCGGGGCAAGGCGATGATCTCCAAGATGAGAAAGATCATCCCCCGCCAGCTCTTCGAAGTGGTTCTTCAGGCAGCGATTGGGGGCAAGGTGATCGCCCGTGAGGTGATAAAACCGTTGAGGAAGAATGTGCTCGCCAAGTGTTATGGTGGTGATGTAACAAGGAAGATGAAGTTGCTTGAGAAACAGAAAGAAGGAAAGAGGCGGATGAAGCGATTGGGGAAGGTGGATATCCCGCCTGAAGCTTTCTTCGCTGTCCTTTCTTCGGAGAAGGAGAGGTGATTTTGGTTCCCTAATCTGGTATAATTTAAGGAGAGGGCGCGATGGAGGAGGAATATAAGAAGTCGGTGGTAAGAGATTACTTCGAATCGATCGTTATCGCAGTTATCCTTGCTTTATTCGTTATTACCTTTGTATTTCAGTCTTTTAAGATACCGACCGGTTCGATGGAAGATACCCTTCTTATCGGCGACCATATAATCGCTAACAAGATGATATTTGCTCCTACCAGGTTCTCCTTTGAGCGGAAGATCCTTCCTGTTCGGGACATCAAGCGGGGGGATGTGATCGTCTTTCGTTATCCGGTAGATCCCAACTGGAACTTCGTGAAGAGGGTGATCGGGCTTCCCGGGGATAAGATTGAGATCAAGGACCGGGTGGTATATGTGAACGATAAACCCCTCTCTGAGCCTTATGTGGTTCACAAATTCCCCTACCTAACCACGATGGGAGATAACTACGGTCCGGTGGTGGTGCCTAAAGGTTGCTATTTCGTCCTCGGAGATAACCGGGATAACTCCCGGGATAGCCGTTATTGGGGGTTCGTCCCTCGAAGCCTCATTCGAGGGCGTGCGTTTATCATCTATTGGTCTTACGAGGCAGAGCGGGGCACCTACCTTGAAACCGGGTTTAAGAACCGGGTACGGAACTTCTTCTCCATTCTCTTCCACTTCTTCACCAAGACGAGGTGGAGAAGAAGCTTCACCTTGGTTCGGTAAAATGGAATGGATTTTAAGGGAGGGATAGGATGATAAAACTGAGGAAGGAACTCGGAGCAGGGAGTTTGGGTACGATTATTACCCTGCTTGTGGTTGTTTTTCTCATCTATATGTTGGTGAAATTTTTTCCCTCTACCCGGAGTTCGTTTGAGTTCAAGAATGCGATGAAGAGGGAAGCCCAATTTGCAAGGAGTAGGCCAGGTTATGATCAAGAGCTGAAAGCGAGACTTCTAAAAAAGGCGGAGGAACTTGGCTTACCCATTAACGCCAGCAATCTAAAGGTAGAGATCTCCCACGGCTATGTCTATATCACTGCCACCTATGATATAGAGATCAAGACTTTCTTCCACACCTTCAAGAGACACTTCGAACAGAAGGTAGAAGGTCCAGTCTTCCGCTGAGGATTTCTCTTTTTAACCTATGCGTTCTTTTACTTTAGCCAGTATTCTATCTTTAAGCTCGTTTCCCTCCTTTTCCAAGGCGTCTGCCTCGGTGGATGCTTTTTCTACATAATCCTCATCCTTGATGGAGGGAAGGTTTATCCTCACATTGAGCAAGGCACCGATAAGAGCGGAATATGCGGTAAGCGATGCTACCCCGAGATCGGAGATGGCGTTAGGGTTACCCCCTTCCGCGAGCTTCCCTAAGATGCGTAGAAGTTCGATAGCCGAGGAAGCGGTTTTCCGGGGGACCTCAGCCGCCTCGAGGAACGCCTTCGCTATCGCTTCCTTTCTCTTCGCCTTCTCCTCGTCGGTCCCTTTGGGGAGTTTGAACGCCTGCATCACCTTATCGAAGGCAGAAGCATCTTCATCGGCGAGCTTTATCAGCTTCTCTTTTAACTCTATTACCTTCCCCTTTGCTTCGGAGAAGAGGGGGTGGTCTTCAGCATACTTCTCCTTTTCTAGAGTAAGATTGATGAACATTTCGGCGAGCGAGCAGGCGAGGGAGCCACTTATCGCTGCCAAGCTTCCCCCGCCGGGAACCGGCTCGGATGAAGATAGCTTTTCCTGGAATTGATCGATGGTGAGCTCTTTGAACATAACCTCCTCCTTATAAATATATTAGTCAGGTTTAGAGATAGCAGATATCGCCTCCTCGATCGATGACCAATTTCCCTTCCTTTATCACCTTATTAATGTGATTATCCCCAAAGTGGTAAACCAGGTGGGAGTGATTTTTGAAGTTGAAGATGAGGATGTCAGCTTTCTTCCCTGGCTCAAGGCTTCCCAGCTCGTTTTCCCTGCCGATGGCATAGGCGGCGTTGA
>JAGGZT010000072.1 GCA_021161905.1 Acidobacteriota bacterium
GAGTGGCTCTCCATACCCGCGGTTATCCGTCTCGGGGGGAATGCGGAGGAGAAGGCGATAGAGATCCTCGCCAAGTACACCAAGGATCTCCCGGCGCCCATCGAGGGCTACGGCAGGGATGATACACCGGAGTTCTGCGCCAAGAGGCTTTCCGAGCTGATAAAGGGTTTTTCTCCGCCGTCTGTCGCAAGGAAGAAAAGGGAGGAGTCTTCTTCGTTAAGCCCATCCTACTCCTTCAAAACACTTACCGGATTCATCCATATTGATTATGAAAGATGCAAGAGATGCGAGGAAAAGCCCTGTATCGCTGAGTGTATCCCGGGGATATTAAAGATCGAGGATGGGCTTCCCAAGCTCGCCATAAGTGAAGAGGAGGCGGCAAGGGGGAAATGTATCGAATGTTTAGCCTGCGAGATTGCCTGTCAGTTCCATGGTGGAGGAGGGCTATTTGTAGAGCTTCCCATCCCAGGGCTCGATGATTACAAGAGGAAAAGGAGGGGGTAAATGGCGATCCTCATCGACGAGAATACCAGGGTCTTGGTTCAGGGCATAACCGGTCGTGAGGGGATGGTGCGCACCCGGCTGATGCTCGATTACGGCACCAAGGTGGTGGCAGGGTGTACCCCGGGGAAGGGCGGAGGCGATGTTTATGGTGTCCCTGTGTTCGACACGGTGTTCGAGGCTTGGGAGAAGGCGGGACCGATCGACGCCTCGGTCATATTCGTGCCCGCTCCCCTGGTCAAGGATGCAGCGCTCGAAGCGATCGACGCCGGGGTCAAGCTACTTGTCCTGGTACCCGATCGGGTTCCCATATACGATGTGCTTACCATCGTGGAGAAGGCGGAGGAGAAGGGGGCGAAATTTATCGGTCCCAACACTTTGGGGATACTTTCTCCGGGAAAGGCGATCCTCGGTATGATAGGGGGCAGGGCAGAGAGTGCCAGAAGCTGGTTCAAGCCGGGTCCGGTAGGGGTTGCTTCTCGTAGTGGTGGAATTACCTCTTCCATCTCCTATTATTTGAACAAGGTGGCTGGTATCGGTCAGACGACCATCGTTCATGTAGGAGGAGATCCAGTGGTGGGACTTCCCCTTCCCGATGTTATGCTCCTCTTCGAGAAGGATCCGGAGACGAAGATGGTAGTGATGTTCGGAGAGATAGGAACCACCCAGGAGGAGAGAGTAGCGGATCTGATAGAGGAGGGGAGGTTTACCAAGCCTTTAGTCGCCTTCATCGGTGGGGCAGCGGCGACATCTGGAACCAGGTTTTCCCATGCCGGTGCCATCATCGAGGGCGGACGGGGGACCTATGAGGGGAAGGTATCCCGCCTCAAGGAGGTGGGTGCCCACATTGTCCGTGATTTCGGCGATATCCCTAAGGTCGCCTCCGAGGTCTTAAAGGGTATTTCCTGAACAAGGAGGATGAAATGGGAGATCTTCATTGGAAGACTGGTATAACCAAGGTGGAGCCGAATAAGCTCCTCCTAAGGGGTTATCGGATAGATGAGTTGATGGGGAGGGTGAGTTTTCCTCAAGCGATCTACCTCGCCCTTACCGGGGAGCTTCCCGACGAGAAGGTAGGGCGGATGATCGACGCCATCTTGGTTTCCTCCATCGATCATGGAGCGACTCCTCCCTCTACCTTGACAGCGCTTACCGTGGCATCGACTGGTGCTCCGTTGAGCTCCGCCCTTGCTGCCGGGGTACTCGCTATCTCCCGGTTTCACGGCGGGGCGATAGAGGATTGTATGCACACCCTGATCGCAGCGAAGAGGAGGGTGGATGAAGGTGAAGGAGCGATCCCTGAGATAGCGGAGAAGGTAGTGGCTGAAGCGAAGGAGGCAAAAAAGAGGATATCTGGCTATGGCCATCGCTATCATACCGACGATCCGAGATCGAAAAAGCTCTTCGCCCTCGCTAAGGAACTTGGTATCGCTGGTAGCTACCTCGAGCTGGCTAAGGCGATCGAGGAGGCGCTTGAGAAATCGTCTGGGAGGAGGCTTCCTCTGAATGTCGATGGGGCAATTGCTGCCATCCTCTGCGAGCTCTCTATCCCACCGGAGATTGGGAACGCTTTCTTCATAATGGCGCGTGTCCCTGGGCTGATAGCTCATATCCACGAGGAGAAGGTTCGAATGAAACCGATGCGGAAGATCCACCCTACCGACCACGAGTACGATGGTCCTCCGGAAAGGAGCCTTTAAGGGGGAGGAAAAATGCAGGACAAATTGGTCGCATTGATACCGGAATTCAACCTTATCGAGGATAAAAAGCTCAGGGAGAAGGTGCTTGCCGTATGGGAGCGGGCGATAAAGCTTGGTGGTTGGAAGGTGGAAGATCTATCCCGGATGCCCTTTACCCTCCTCATCGAGAGCTCCCCGATAACGATGGTCGAGCACATCCGGGGGGTGGTTCAGGTGGCTTATAAGGCGGAGCAGGCGCTTCGTGAGGTTTACGGAGATAAGATAAAGATAAATCACGATCACCTTATCGCCGGTGCCCTCCTTCACGATGTGGGAAAGATGCTCGAGTTCGCTGAAGAAAATGGCAATTTCAAGAAGAGCTATTATGGTAGGCTTCTCCGTCATCCCTTTTCTGGGGTTGCTCTTTGTTATGAGGAAGGGATTCCTCCCGAGGTACTCCATATAATTGCGGTTCACTCAAAGGAAGGGGAAGGGGCGAAGAGGACGACCGAGGCGATCATCCTCCACCATGCCGATTTCATAAACTTCGAGTGGCTAAAGTAGCAGGGGGTGTTTTCTATGGGGATGACCTTTGCCGAGAAGATATTGGCGAAAAAGTCGGGAAAGGACAGGGTTGTACCCGGGGAGATCGTAACCGTCTCTCCGGACATCGTTATGTCCCACGATAATTCCGCTGCCATCTCCAAGACCTTCGCCAAGATCGGGGTGGAGAAGGTAGCCCATCCGGATAGGATCGTCATCATATTGGATCATTGTGTTCCCCCGGCCAACTCCACCTATGCCACCAATCACAAGGTAATCCGTGAGTTCGTTAATAAGCAGGGGATTGAGAACTTCTACGACATAAACACCGGGATCTGTCATCAGGTACTTCCCGAGAAGGGGTTCGCCCTGCCAGGGAGACTCATCCTGGGAAGCGATTCCCACACTACCACTTACGGCGCCTTTGCCGCCTTTGCCGCTGGGATCGGAAGGAGTGAGGCGGCAGCTATCTGGGCGAGCGGGGAGATATGGCTTCGGGTTCCCGAGACGATAAAGATCGAGATCAGAGGGAAACTTCCCCTTCTTGTCTCGCCGAAGGATATCATCCTCCACATCATTGGTGATTTAAGGGCGGATGGTGCTTTGTACAAGGCGGTTGAGTACACCGGAGAGGTGGTCTCCGCTATGAGCATTGGCGGAAGGATGACCCTGTGCAATATGGCGGTGGAGATGGGGGCGAAGATCGGTTATGTACCCCCGGATGAGAAGACGGAGAGGTGGCTCTCCTCGAGGACAAAAGAGCGGTATGAACCGGTTTATTCCGATCCCGATGCGGATTTCGAGCAGGTGCTCACCTATGACATCTCCGATCTTCCCCCTCAGGTAGCCTGCCCTCATACGGTGGATAATGTTAAGCCGGTTTCTGAGGTCGCTGGGAGGCGGATAGATCAGGCATTGATCGGCACCTGCACCAACGGGAGGCTTGAGGACCTCGAGGAGGCGGTGAAGGTTCTTAGGGGAAGGAGGGTTTCCTCTAAGGTGAGGCTCCTTGTTTTTCCTGCCTCATGGGAGGTTTACCGGGATGCTCTTAAGGCGGGTATAATTGAGGAACTCATAGATTGTGGGGCGGTGGTGATGAATCCGGGATGTGGTCCCTGTCTTGGTGCCCACGAGGGGGTACTTGCTCCAGGCGAAGTCTGCATCTCCACTGCCAACCGCAATTTCAAGGGGAGGATGGGTTGTCCTGATGCCGAGATCTACCTCGCCAGCCCTGCCACCGTTGCTGCCTCGGCGATAACCGGGGTGATCACCGATCCGAGAGAGCTCCTTTAAGGAGGATGAGATGGCGATAAGAGGAAGGGTATGGAAGTATGGAGACGATGTGAACACCGATGTCATCTTCCCCGGGAAGTATACCTACACCGTAACCGATCCCGAGGAGATGGCAGCCCATGCCCTTGAGGACCTCGACCCGAGGTTTGCCAAGGAGGTCAAACCAGGTGATGTAATCGTTGGGGGAAAGAATTTTGGCTGTGGCTCATCGCGGGAGCAAGCAGCATTTTGCCTGAAATATGCTGGATTAGGTGCAGTGATCGCTATCTCTTTTTCCCGCATCTTCTTCCGTAATGCGATAAATGCGGGGCTTCCCGCCATCACCTGTTCCGAAGTGGTCTCTGCGGTCGAGGATGGAGATGAGATCGAGGTGGATTTCGAAGTTGGGGTTATAAGAACCAAGGGGGAGGAGTTTTCTTTCCCTCCGCTCCCCCCTGAGGTGCTTGGCATAATGAAGGAGGGAGGACTAATCCCATACTTAAGGAAGAAGCTTGGTTTAGAAAAGAAAGGAGAGTAGGATGGCGAAGTACCGGATCGCATGGCTTCCCGGAGACGGTATCGGTAAGGATGTCCTCGATGCGGTAAGGATCGTCCTCGATGCCTTGAAATTCGATGCCGAATACATTGAAGGGGATATCGGTTGGGAATTCTGGAAGCACGAGGGGAACCCGCTTCCTGATCGGACGATAAAAATGCTTAAGACAACCGATGCCTGTATGTTTGGGGCGATAACCTCAAAGCCTAAGGAAGAAGCGGCAAAGGAGCTCGATCCCGAGCTTAAGGGAAAGGGGTATGTCTATTTCAGTCCCATCGTGAGGTTGAGGCAAGAATTTAACCTTCATACCAACATCCGTCCCTGCAAGGCATATCCGGGGAATCCTCTGAACTATCGGGATGATATCGATCTCGTGGTCTTCAGGGAGAACACCGAGGGTCTTTATTCGGGGATCGAGTTTCACCCACTTCCTTCCGAGGTGATGGAGGTATTCCTCAAGTATTCGGAGAAGGCTAAAAGGTTCAAGGATGTGCCCCTTGATGATATCGCGGTCTCGGTGAGAGTTTATACGAGGAAGGCTTGTCGGAACATCGTGCGTCAGGCGTTCGAGTATGCGAAGAGGCACAATCGTCCATCGGTTACCGTGGTGGAGAAGCCCAATGTGCTCAGGGAGACTGGGGGGCTGTTGGTCCGTGAGGCGAGGGAGATAGCCAAGGAGTATCCTGATGTCGAGCTTCAGGAGGCGAACATCGATGCGATGTGTATGTGGCTAATCAAGAACCCGGAGCGTTATTCGGTGCTGGTGGCGGGAAATATGTTCGGCGACATCATCTCCGATCTTTCCGCTCAGCTGGTCGGTGGTTTGGGGTTTGCTTGCTCAGGCAATATAGGTGATGATTACGGGGTATTCGAGCCCACCCATGGTTCTGCGCCGAAGTATGCTGGCAAGTACAAGGTGAACCCGATCGCCGCAATCCTCAGTGCCAAGCTTATGCTCGAGTATCTGGGCGAGGAGGAGCTCGCTGACAGGCTCGAGGGTGGGGTTGCGGAGGTTATCCGCGAGGGAAGAGTGAGGACCTATGATATGGGTGGTGATGCCTCCACCCTCGATATGGCGCGGGCGATAGCGGAGAAGATTGAGCGCTGAGCACGGTTTATCGCTTTGCAGGCAAAAGGGGCTGTCCAAAAACGGACAGCCCCTTTAATTTAGAAAACTTATCTTTCTTAATCTCGTTTAAAATAAAGGAAAGAGGTTTAAAACTCTCTTGATTTTAGCAGATGCTCTGTAATATCCTGATAAAAAGGGGGATGAAATCTTTAATTTTAATAACTTCCAAAATCAAAGAAGGAGGCGTTAGATGAGAAAGGTTAGGTTGGCTTTCTTCTTAGCGCTCCTTCTCGCTCCTTTGCTCCTTTTCGCTCAGCCGATGAAAGAGGGAAGATTGATGCGATTCCCCGATATTTACGGGGATAAGATCGTCTTCACCTATGCTGGCGATTTGTGGTTGGTTTCGAGCGAGGGAGGGATGGCGAGAAGGATTACCTCACATCCTGGACTTGAGCTTTTCCCCAAGTTCTCTCCTGATGGAAAATGGATTGCCTTCACCGGTCAATACGACGGGAATATGAATGTTTACCTTATCCCGGCAGAGGGGGGAGTTCCGAAACAGCTCACCTATGCTCCTGATGTGGGCCATGTGTCGGAACGAATGGGTCCCAATCACGAGGTGATCGAGTGGTTCCCCGATGGAAAGCATATCCTTTTCCTTTCCCGGAGGAACACCTTCAACACCTGGTTCGGGAGATTGTTCAAGGTGAGCATCGATGGCGGGCTTCCGGAGCAGATCGTTCTGCCGAAAGGCGGTCTCACTTCGTTCTCTCCTGATGGAAAGAAGATCGCCTACAACCGGATATTCCGCAACTTCCGTACCTGGAAGCGGTATAAGGGAGGGATGGCACAGGACATCTGGATCTACGATTTTGGGAAGAACGAGATCGAACGGATAACCAAGTACAAGGGTACCGACACCTTCCCGATGTGGTACAAGGACAAGATCTACTTCGCCTCCGATCGAGGGAAGTACGAGCGGATGAATATCTGGTGTTACGATCTTTCCACCAAGAGGTTTCACCAAGTAACCCATTTCAAGGAGTACGATGTCAATTGGCCCTCTTTGGGTGATGGCAGGATCGTTTTTGAAAACGGTGGTTATCTCTATGTTCTCGACCTCGCCACGGAGAAGGCAAAGAAGATAACGGTTTACCTCCCCGGTGATTTTGCCTATGCCCGCTCGAAGTGGGTAGATGGGAGCAAGTTCATCAGTGAGTTCGGCCTTGCCCCCGAGGGTAAGAACGCCATCTTCGTCGCCCGGGGCGACATCTTCATCGTGCCAAAGAAGGAAGGGGCAACCAGGGATATTACCTGTACCTCCGGTATCCGGGAGAAGTATGTGAGTTACTCCCCGGATGGCAAGTGGATCGCCTACATCTCGGATAAAACCGGGGAAGACGAGATCTACCTCCGTCCTGCCAGGGGCTTTGGTGGTGAGAAGAGGATTACCTTCGATGGTAAATGCTTCCGCTTTCCACCTCGCTGGTCTCCGGACAGCAAGAAGCTCCTCTTTGCCGATAAGAGCCTGAGGCTGTGGTATGTGGACATAGAGAAAAAGAAGCCGGTCCTAATCGATAAAGCGAAACAGTGGGAGATTCGATATTACAACTGGTCCCCCGACAGTAACTGGGTTGTTTATTCCAAAGCAGAGGAGAACGGCTTTTCCTCCATCTTCCTCTATCATCTTCCGGAGAAGAAGATCTACCGGGTGACGAGCCAGTTCACCGATGACTTCGCTCCAGTATTCGATCCCGATGGGAAATACCTCTACTTCCTCACCAACAGAAGCTACAACGCTACCCTGGGAACCTTCGATATGAGCTATGTCTACAACAGAACCACCAGGATCTGCCTGATGACGGTTAGAGCGGATATTCCCTCACCGTTTGCCCCCAAAGATGAGATGATTGAAGCGAAGAAAGAGAAACCCAAAGAAGAGAAGAAGCCGGCGAAAGGGAAAAAGGAGAAGGCGAAGAAGAAAAAAGAGGAGTTCCGCATCGACCTTGAAGGGATGGAGAACCGAACCGTAGTGATCCCAATTAAGCCGGGCAATATTAGCAATCTTTCCGCAGTGAAAGGGAAGATACTCTACATCACCCTTCCTACTAGAGGTCTCTCCGGACCGTCCTCACCAGAAAAACCCGCTCTTCATCTTTACGACATAAAGGCGAAGAAAGACTTCACCCTGCTTTCGCCAATAGCTAACTATGACATCTCCCCTGATGGAAAGAAGTTGATCTACCGGAGTGGTAAGACCTACGGGATAGTAGATATCGCCGGGAGGAGGTACAAGGTGGGTGATGGAGCACTTAACCTCTCCGGGATGAAGATGAAGGTTGATCTTAGAGCAGAGTGGAGGCAGATGTTCGCTGAGGCTTGGCGACTGGAGCGGGATTACTTCTATTCCCCGAAGATGAACGGGGTCGATTGGAAGAAGATGAAGAAAAAGTACGAGGTACTCCTCCCCTATGTTGCCCATCGGTTTGACCTCATCTATCTACTTGGGGAGATGGTGGGAGAGCTCTGTAATTCCCATACCTATGTTGGTGGCGGTGATATGCCCAAGGTGGAACATGTCAATGTGGGTATGCTCGGCGTCGATTTTGAGCTCGATAAAGCGAGCGGTCGTTATCGCTTCAAGAAGATCTATCGTGGCGACAACTCGAGGGAAAGGTACCGGGCACCACTTGCCGAGCCGGGGATCAAGGTGAAGGAAGGAGATTACCTCCTCGCAGTGGAAGGGAAGGAGCTTTCCGCTCCCACCAACCCCTATGCCCTATTTGAGAACACGGTAGGAAAGCCGGTGGTCCTCACGGTGAACTCGAAACCGACTATGAAGGGTGCCTGGAACATCACGGTAAAGCCGATAGCCAATGAGTTCAACCTCCGCTATTTGGCTTGGGTCGAGGGGAACCGGAAGAAGGTGGAGAAGATGAGCCACGGCTTGATCGGCTACATCTACCTCCCGGATATGAGTGCAGATGGGCTTAACGAATTCGTGCGTCAGTTCTATCCTCAGGTGAGGAAAAAGGGGCTGATTATCGATGTCCGTTACAACGGTGGTGGATTTGTAGATCAGCTGATACTGGAACGGCTGAGGAGGATCCTGATCGGGATGGATATGAGCAGAAACGGCGCCGATTCAACTATACCTTCGGTGGTCTTCCACGGTCATATGCTGACCATCTGCAACGCCTACTCCGCTTCTGACGGGGATATCTTCCCCTTCTTCTTCAAGAAGTACAAGTTGGGACCGGTGATCGGAACCAGGACCTGGGGTGGTGTCCGGGGTATCCGCGGTTATACCCCCTTGCTCGATGGTGGCTATGTTACGATGCCCGAGTTCTCCGTTTACGGGCTCGATAGCAAGTGGGTGATGGAAAACCACGGGGTCGATCCGGATATCGTGGTCGATAACAGGCCCGATCTGGTGGTGAAGGGAAGAGATCCTCAGCTCGAGATGGCGGTCAAGATCCTCCTCGAGAAGATAAAGAAGGAGCCGAAGAAGCTCCCCAAGCGTCCTCCTTATCTTCCACCTTATCCTGAGTTCAAATAGAAAGAGAGATACCAGGGGGTAGCACCCCTTTATGGGTGCTACCCCTTCTTTTGTATTAGATGCGTTGTTTCTTCTCTTTGATAGAGGGAGGAAAGCGGTGGGAAAGACGATAATCGAGAAGATAATCGAAGCTCACTCCTCTGAAGACTCTGTCTCCCCGGGGGATGTCGTCTGGATCGAGCTCGATGGGAGGACCGCTCGGGACTTCGGCGGTGCCAATGTGGTGCTCAATTACCGTCGGGAGTTCGACGATACCCCGGTGGCGGATAGAGAGAAAACCTGGTTCACCTTCGACTGCGTTGCCCCGGCGAAGAACATTCCCTATGCCAATAACCAGCAGATATGCCGTGAGTTCGCGAGGGCGCAGGGGTTAAGGGTATTCGATGTCGATATGGGCATCGGCTCCCATGTAGATATTGAGCAGGGGCTCATCCTTCCCGGGGAGACCTTAGTGGGGACGGATTCCCATCTAAACATCCTCGGTGCCATCGGCGCCTTTGGCCAGGGAATGGGAGATGTGGACATTGCCTTTGCCTTCAGGACGGGTAAGACCTGGTTTGAGGTACCGGAGACGATGAAGCTCGTGGTGAAGGGGAATTTTAGCTATCCCGTTTCCCCGAAGGATCTTATCCTCTACATCCTTCGCCAGCTGGGCTCAAGAGGGGCTTTAGGGAAGGCGATCGAGTTCTATGGCGAGGCGGTGGAGAAACTTTCCCTCGATGGACGGATAACCGTAGCCAGTATGGTGACCGAGATGGGGGGGATCGTTGGTTTCATCCCTCCTGATGAGGGGGTGATCGAGTTCTGTCGCTCTCGCTCCGGAAGAGAGATCGTCCCGGTCTATGCCGACCCGGGGGCGAGCTATAGGGAGGAAGTGGAGATAGGTATAGGTTCCTTATCCCCTCAGATAGCCCTTCCTCCGAAGCCGGATAATGTGGTTGATGTCACCGAGGTAGCCGGGGAACGGATAGATTCCGTTTTTATCGGCTCCTGCACCAATGGAAGGGTGGAGGACTTCGAGGTGGTGGCGAAGATACTGAAAGGAAAGAAGGTCAAGGAGGGGGTGATGGTGAAGGCGGTTCCCGCCACCAAAGAGGTTTACGGCGAGCTCCTTAAGCGAGGGATCCTGGAGGTACTCTACGATGCCGGGGTGATAGTGAGCAATCCTGGTTGTGGCGGTTGTGCCTCAGGACAGATAGGGATGACGGGGAAGGGTGAGGTTCAGATAAGCACCGCCAACAGGAACTTCCCCGGAAAGCAGGGAGCAGGTCTCACCTACCTGGCGAGCCCGGCAACCGCCGCCATTTCCGCCTTGACCGGGAGGATAACTGTTCCTGAATAGAGGGAGGAGGCTATGGAAAGACCAACGGTGATCGAAGGAAGGTGCTGGGTCATCCTCGATAAGGAGGGAAAGCCGATAACGGATATCGATACCGACCAGATATATCATAACGCCTACCTTGCGATAACCGATATTGCTGAGATGGGGAGATATGCCTTCAGCAGTCTTGCTGGCTGGGAGGACTTTCCGAAGAAGGCATCCCCCGGCGATATTATCGTGGCTGGGGCGAATTTTGGCGCCGGCTCCTCAAGGCAACAGGCAGTGGATTGTTTCATCTCGCTTGGGATCGCCCTAATCATCGCGGAGTCATTCGGAGCGATATACAAGCGTAATGCGATAAACTCCGGCTTTCCCATCCTTACTGCTCCTGGGATTATGAACTCGGGGCTGGTGGCTACCGGGGATGTACTGAGGGTAGATCTTGTGAGCGGAAGGATATTCAATGTATCGAGGAATGAGGAGGTTCCCGGTGGTAAACCCTTTTCCAGGGTCCAGCTCGAGATATACAGGGCAGGGAACCTCTTTGCCTATGGAAAGAAATTGTTTAAGTGAAAGGAGGTAGGAATTGAGGGACAGTGGAAGGTTTCTTGTGATACTTTGCTTGCTTTTGCCCCTTACCTTATTGGCGAGGGAGCCCCTTTCTTCCCGAATCGCCTCTTACGACATCTCGGTTAGGCTCGATCCGGTGAACAAGTTTATCATCGGGGATGAGGTGATAACCTTCAAGAATCCCTCAGCGAAGGAGGTTCAGGAGCTCTGGCTCCATCTATACTGGAACGCCTTCAAGGACGAAAACACAGTAGCAGCGAAGGAATCGCCCGGGCTTACCATAAGGCTTAAGAGGAACAAAGGCTGGGGTTATGTGAAACTGGAAGCGATCACTCTTGCTTCTGGCGAGGAGCTTTTGCCTAAAGCGAAGATCTTGGGTGATATTATGAAGCTTCCCCTTCCTAAGCCCCTTAAGCCGGGCGAAGAGCTTCGCCTCAGGGTAAGATTCAGGAGCAAGATCCCTAAAGGAGCGCCTCGAGCGGGATATGTGGGGAACTTCTATTTTATCTCCCAGTGGTTCCCCAAGATGGGGGTACTCCTTCCCGATGGGAGATGGGTCTGTAATCATTACCATATGCCAGGGGAGTTCTTCGCCGATTTCGGGGTCTATCGGGTGGCGATTACCGTTCCCGCGAACTATGTGGTAGGGGCGAGCGGACATCCCATATCCGAGGTGAAGCACAGGGATGGGACGAAGACGATCACCTTCTATGAAGAGGATATCCATGACTTTGCCTGGACCGCCTCGCCGGATATGCTGGTGGCTAAGGAGCATTATAAGGACACCGAGATAGTCTTTCTCTATCAGCCGGCGCATAAGGACCAAGTAGCGCGTCATCTAAGGGCAGCTAAGGGAGCGATGGAGTTCTTCGATAAGTGGCTCGGTCCTTATCCCTACAAAAGGTTGACCGTGGTCGATCCGCCACGGGGTTCTACCGCCGGCGGGATGGAGTATCCCACCCTGATTACCGCTGGTACTACCTGGTTCACCCATCATTTCCTCCCCGGTCTTCTTCTTCCAGAGGTGGTTATCGTTCACGAGTTCGGGCATCAATACTGGTATGGGATGGTGGCAAACGACGAGACAGATGAAGCTTGGCTCGATGAGGGAATAAATACCTATTCCGAAGGACGGGCGATGGAGGCTATCTATGGAAAGGGGGGGAGTGAGTTCAATTTCGGAAGATTTTCCCTGAGCGCGGTTAGCGTGAGGAGGCTCGAGTACCTCTCCTCTTCAAGGCTCGATCCCATCGTGAAGCCCTCCTGGGAGTTTTTCCCCGGAAGCTACAGTGCGATGGTTTATTCCAAAGCAGCGCTATCCTTAAAAACGCTTGAGAACTATTTGGGAAGGGAGAGGTTCGATAGGATCCTTCGCACCTACTTTGAGCGTTATCGGTTCAAGCATCCCACCTCAACCGATTTCTTCAAGGTAGCGAATGAGGTTTCCGGTGAGGATCTCACCCCATTCTTCAATCAGCTCTGGTATGGGGATGGTGAGGTCGATTATGCGGTTGGAACGATAAGGAATAGGAAGGAGGGGAAAGACCGGTATCTCTCAGAGGTTTTCGTGGTGAGGAAGGGAGAGGTCAAGATACCGGTGGAAGTAGAGGTAACCTTCTCCAATGGGAAAAAGATAAAGGAGAAGTGGAGCGGAGAAGAACGGTATCATAAATTCACTTATCAGGGGAAGGCTAAAGTCTCCGCAGTGAGGGTGGATCCTGAGGGCAAGATACCGCTTGATATCGATACCTCGAACAACTCCAGATTGCTTGATGGGGGAAAGGAAGGGATATGGTCTCTCTTCGTCCATGCAAGCTATCTCCTCGAGCAGTTTCTTTTCCTAATTGCTTCCCTAAGCTAAACGAGGAGGGTTCCGATGATCGTCTTTAGGTCTCTTTCTTTAGGATGGAAGAAGTTAAGAAAAAATCTATGGTTGGTTGGGATCGTCTATTTGATCAGCTTTCTCCTTTTTCTCCTTATCGCTCTTCCTCTCTTGGGCGCTTTTAAGGGGGCTCTTGGCGGAAGCGAGGTGGCAGCTAAAGCCTCATTGGCTCTTGATCCGAACTCCTTCCTTCCTGCCCTCCTTCCTCACTCCGATCTTTTTAAGGCGGCGTTTAGTCTCCCCTTCGTTTTATTTGGGGGGCTACTTTTTCTCCTGCTGAGCCTCTTCTTTGCTGGTGGTGCTATATCTGTCTTCGTTAAGGAAGAAAAAGGGGACATCTGCCAGTTCTTTACCGGGGGAGGGCGGTATTTTCTCCGTTTTCTCCGCCTTTTTTTGATCTCCCTTATCTTTCTTGGAGTGATTCTCTTCCTCGGAGGAAGTGGGAACAAGTTGATCTCTCGCATATTTCTCGATTCCCCGAATGAGCCACTCGTCTTTTACTCCAAGCTCGCCTTAAACCTCGTTATCCTTTTTCTCCTTCTGTTCGTCGATATGGTATTCGATTACGCCAAGATAGGGATGGTGGTTGGTGAGAAGAAAGGAGCCTTTCGCTCTACCTTGTCTGCCCTTTCCTTCTCTTTCCACAACTTTGGTGCCTCTTTTTCCCTTTATCTTCTCCTGTTCCTTATAGGTGGTGCGGTTACCTATGGTGTTCATCTTCTTGGGTGGAGGGTTCTCCATCAGAGCGCACCTCTCCTCCTGTTTCTCGTCTATCAGCTCTACTTCCTATTCCGGGTGGCGCTTACGCTCGCCTTTTATTCGAGTGAATGTTCGCTTTACTCTGTTAGAAGAAGGTAGTGAGAAAAAGGAGAGGGGTATTTTATTCTTTAGTTCTTACTTTGGTTGATCAGAATAGAATAAAATTTTTTAGCAAAGTATGTTATAATGAGAAAGCTAACGAAAGGAGGGTTTAATGCGATCAAGAAAATTTACCTGGTTTTTGCTTATCTTGCTAATGTCGGTTTTTGCCGTCAGTTCCCTGCTGTTTGCTGATATATATGTGGAACAGCAGATGAAGACCAGCGCAATGATGGGAGAACCGGGAAGGACGACCACTCAACGGATTTGGATTACTAAGGATATGATGCGTTCCGAAGATGTGGGAAGCAAGCAAGTTATGATCGTGAGACTGGATAAAAATCTAATTTGGATGATAGACCTTGAGCGGAAGACATACCGTGAGCTTACGATAGATGAATTTAAACAGATGGTGGGAATGGCAAGGGCTACGATGAGAAGAGAGAAGGCAGAGGTAGAGCTTACGGAGACGGGTAAAAAGATGAAGATAAAGGGATGGAACTGCTATGAGGTGCGCCTCACAATGAAGGGGGGCACCAATATGGAGACCTCGATGTGGCTCACCAAGGATATTGCTATTCCCTGGGAGGAGTATCAGAAGTATATGGAGCTATTTGGGGGGCAGTTTTACGGTCCCAAGGTGATGGAGAAATGGAAGAACCTCCGGGGTTATCCTATCCGTTCCCATGGGAAGATGAATATGATGGGTATGGAGATGGAAACCGAGACTGAAGTGATGACCGTTAGGACTACCCCGATCCCGAAGAGCGTTTTTGAACTTCCTCCTGGACTTACCAAGGAGGAAGCTTCCGTTCCCAAGATGCCCCATTAGATGGGTTTAGGGGGGGAGCTTATGCTCCCTCCCCTTTTACTGATTTGTTATGCCAATTTCCTATATCTTTCTTCCCTTCTCCGAACTGAGGGTTTCTTCCTATCGTTTAAAATGTTGAGGCAGCGAGGAAGGACCAGTGGATGATATGAAGAAGAAAGTGAAGACGAAAGAGCTTGAGCTTACCATTCCTATTCTCCCGAATATCGAGCTCTTAGTAGGGAAGGTAGTTTCCGAACTCGCTCGCTATATGAAGCTGGATCAGAATGAAGAAGACGAGGTGAAGATGGCGACCATCGAAGCCTGCCTCAACGCCTTTGAACATAGCAAGAGTAAGGATGGAAAGGTATACCTTAAGTTCCAGATCGCAAACGATGAATTGATGGTAGTGGTGCGCGATTCCGGGGTGGGGTTTAATTCCGAGGAGCTAAATCCACCGCCGATTGAGGAAATGTTATCCGGAAAGAGGAAGAGAGGATGGGGGCTTAAGATCATCGAGAATCTGGTAGATTCGGTTGAGATACATTCGGAAAAGGGGAAGGGGACGACCGTTATTATTCGAAAGAGGAAGAAGGGATAAAGATGAAAGAGGAAGAACTTAAAGTAACTGTAAGAAAAGAAGATAATTATGCGGTTATCTCTACCGAGGGGTATATCAATAACTTAGGCGGAGAAAAGATCGCTAAGGAATGCTATCAGCTGATGGATGAAGGGGTTAAAAACTTTATCCTCAACTTGGCTCAATCCCGGGTGATAAACAGCATTGGGATATCCATCCTAATTGAGATAATAGAAAAGGTTCTTGAAGTAAAAGGAAATATTTTCTTCTGCGCCCCTACGCCTACTATAGCCAAAACATTTCGGATAATGGGCCTTACCCAGTATGCCAAGGTATTTGCTACTGAAGAAGAGGCGATAAAGGCGATCACTGGTTAAGGTACTCTTCAACAATGAGTAAATGGGTAGAAGGTAGGAGAGGGTTAACATTACTATTTGCCCTTGGCTCGCTTTGTTTGGCGGTTGTCCAAAGGATGGGCACCGGCTATCTCCGCTCCTTAGAGATAGCGATTGCCTTCGTTACGGCTTTCTTCATTATCCCTCGTCTTTCCTTCCTCAACTATCGGACGATAGGGAGACAGCTTAAGGTATACGAATTTACCTTCCTCGCTCTCTATTTACTTGGCGGAGTAGGGACATTTATCTCTTCCTATGTTGGTAGTGGTCCTTTAAAGCTTATCCTTTTCTCCTTTCTCGATACCTTAGCCATCTTTCTCTCCCTTTCCCTTGCCTTTTCCTTTTACAGGCTCTATCACATAGGAGCGAGCAAGAAGAGAAAATTCCTTCTCGGGCTAATAGTACTTATTTTTTTCCTTAACTTGATTGGTACCAGTTTTTTCGCCATTTTGGTGGTACTGATCATCATCCATGGTGCTAGGATAAAGGGGATCTCCTCTTCCCATCATTCCTTGAGGATAAAGTTATTCTTGCTTCTCGTTCTTTTCTGGGTTTTCTTCTTCCTCACCCCGAAGGGGCTTTTCATCTCCCCAAAGTCGCCCTTTCCTGGTTTCTATTTTGGGAGTTCTCTTTATTCACTGTTTGTCAAATCATTTATTACTTACATTATGCTCTTTACCTTTGTATTGGCGGTAAGCTTGGTGGAGACGAGCCGAAGACTGAGCACCAAATCCGCTATCTCCTATGTATTTCAGGCGCTTATCCCGATGGTTATACTGATTGCGGTTATTGCCGGGAATATGGTCTTTCTGAGCGTCTCCCTTAAGCTTTTTGCCATCCATAGAAGCTATATAGGTTCACTTGATGAATATGTGGCGAATCTCTCTTCCTCTCCCTCTTTCAAAGAGAAGATGAGAAATGGCTCCTTAAATGAGGTTGCTCAACAGGTGGTGGCTCCTATCGCTCATTCCTTTCCCGGTATCTTCGCGATAGTGGAGGTGGAGAGGGGGAAGGAAGTGGAAAGGGGGGTAAGTGAGGGTACTCCACCTGATTTTTTTGCCAATTTTTCTATACCAACTTGGGTAGTTGAGGACCGCCTTGTAGAGCTGGTTAAGAAGGGCAATGGTTACTTTATCTTTGCTTATTATGAGGGGGAAGAGGGAGGAAAGAGGGTTCGGCTTGCCCTATTTGTTCCCCTAAGGGATGAATTTATCCAAATGGTGGAGAAGGAATATGCGGTAAAGTTTATCCCGATAAAGAAAGAGACCCCTTCAGCAGACAAAGGGAGTAATGCTACCACCATTATTCACCCGGATAAGCGTGGTCTCGTAATTTCTTTAGACACGAAGAAAGGGGGGAAGCAGAGGACCGAGAGAAAGGAGGCTTCGTTTCTTAATTCGCTGATCCTTGCTTATCCCCTATCTGCGGTTGATTGGGAGAGGGGAGATAAAAAGCGTTTTGCCGAACTTAAGCTTTACAACTCCTATACCGCTATCTTCTCTTTGAGTGAGGGGGAGACTCCCTCCTCCTTTTCTTCCTATTTGGTCCTCGTTAGGGCGGTGAATCTGGCGGTTCTGGTCGTGGCTTTCTTCCTCATCATCTTCTCCACCTACATTGGGGGAAGGGTAAGTCGGGGTATGAAGGTATCGCTTGCCAAATTGGTCGAGGGGGTGAGACGGATAGGGTGTGGTGATCTCGAGTGTAAGATAAAGCTTCCCAGCCGTGATGAGTATTACCAGCTTGCTCGCTCTATAAACCTGATGACCGAAGACCTGAAGAAATATTTGGATGAGGTAGTGGAGAACGAGCGGATAAAGCAGGAACTCCTTACCGCTTCCACCATTCAGCTATCGATGCTTCCTGTGGCTGATCCCAAGATACCGGGCTATGAGATCGTGAGCCACTTCAGACCAGCGAAGGAGGTGGGAGGGGATTACTACGATTATTTCCCTCTTGGGGATGATAGATTGGCGATCGTCATCGGGGATGTAAGTGGTGAGGGGATATCGGCGGGTCTTCTTATGGCGATGGCGAAGAGTTGTCTCCTTAACCAAATTCGGGTTTCTCCGGATGTCCCCAAGGTGATGTATGCGATGAACAATATGGTGTATGAGGCGTTGAGGAAGAGGCTCCTTATGACCTTGTGTTATTCGGTTCTTGATATTCCCTCAAGAACGCTTACCTTTGCCAGTGCCGGGCATCATTTCCCCTATCTCTACTCGAAAAAAGGGGGGAAGCTCTCCGAGCTCGAATCGATCGCCTATCCCCTGGGGGTAAGGAGGGATTCTACCTATCGCGCGAAGAGGATTGAGCTTGGTCCTGGGGATTATCTGGTGTTCTATACCGATGGGATAATTGAAGCGAGGAATCAGGACGGAGAGGAGTTCGGCTTTGAGCGGTTTGAGAGGGTTATATTGAGCCATACCATCTCTTCGGCTCGGGAGATGCGGGATGGGATCTTGAAGGAGCTTCACGAGTTTAGCCGGGGGGAGCCTCAGTTCGATGATATAACCTTAGTGATAATAAAGGTTAAAGAGGAGGAAGATGGCTTCTGATGAAGAATTGATGGAACGGCTTCTTTTAAGCCTTAAAGGGCTTGCCGAGTTCGGGGAACATCTCTCCTCTGGTGAGGGGCTCGATAGAACAAGTAGGATGCTTCTCCATCACATCCTGGGCACCCTTCTTGTCTCCAAAGGGGCGATCTTCGTCTATGATCCGGTTACCTCCTTATTTAAACTTCTTGCTGGGCGGGGTATTGCCCCGGAGTTGAGGATAAGCGTCAGTGAAGAGGAAGCGAGGTTCTTATCGGCTTATAACATACCCTTTAGGGTCGATAAGTGTCCCTCTTCCCTTTCTTCTCTCTTCGAGAGGGAGAGGGATTCATTTGAGGAACTCAAGCCTCACATTATCGTTTCCCTCATCGTCCGGGGAGAGCTGATCGGTCTTCTCATACTGGGTCCTAAATTTATGAATGGAGATTACAGGGAGTCGGATTATGATCTCATCTCTGTTATCGCCCACCATCTTGCCCTGGGACTTTACAATTTTCGATTGGTTTCCGAGCTCAAGGACCTCAATTTCGAGTTGAATAAGAGGGTGCTTGAATTGGAGACCCTCTACGATCTCGGTTTGGCGATAACCTCCCTGAGGGAGCTCTCGGCACTTGAGGAAGAGGTGTTGATCCGGGCGGTTGGCTTGCTCGATGCCAAGATGGGCTTGCTTGCGATCCGGGAGAATGAGAGATATTTTGTTGGGGCGAAGTTTGGTATCGCCGATTTGAACGAGGGGGAGTACCTTCCTGAGGAAGGGGTTTTGGCTCGGGTGAGCGCCTCTCGTTCTTCGGTCGTGATAAGTCATAAGGAGGAGATGCCTTCCTGGCTTCCTGGTAAGAGGGCGCTGGCAATCCCCGTCAAGGCGAGGGATAAGATATTGGGGGTTATCATCGTGGCGGATAAGGAATCGCGAGTATTAAAGAAAGAGGTCGATTTCTCTCCCGACGATGAGCATCTTCTCTCAAGTTTCGCCAGCCAGGCAGCGATCGCCCTGGAGAACGCCGAGCTTTACAAACATTCTCTGGAGAAGGAGAGGATGGAGAAAGAGCTCGAGATGGCGGCGGAGATCCAGCGGAGCATCCTTCCTGAGAAACCACCCCCAATCCCTGGTCTTGAGATGGAGGCTTTCAACAAGCCCTGTCGTCAGGTTGGCGGGGATTATTTTGACTTCATCCCCTTAGCCGAGGATAAGCTCGCCTTTGTCATCGCCGATGTCTCGGGTAAAGGGATGCCCGCTGCTCTTCTTGTCTCCACCCTTCAGGCGGCACTTCGAGCCCAGATAAGATTTATCTCCGATATCTCCCTCCTTGCAGAGCATTTGAACAAGGTGATCTACGAGTCTTCCACACCGGAGAAATTTATCACCTTCTTTTTTTCGGTGATTGAACCGAGCAGGAAGATGTTATACTCGGTAAATGCGGGTCATTGTTATCCCAGGA